>USKO01000088.1 GCA_900555365.1 uncultured Bacillota bacterium | reverse complement strand
CCTCACTCTTGCAAGCAAGTTCGGCTTCCGATAATTTAAATTATTTTAATCTCGTTCTTTAGCTTCTCTTTCCTTGCGCCTGTCATCTAAATAAAAAGTAACTTTGGCTGGAAGAAGTACTTCATTTTTCATCCATTTATCAATTTTATTTAACATATCAAGAATTGCATCTTGCATCTCAAAAATTCTTCTCTTACAGTCATATGTAAGTGACTGATCAACAGCGATTTTCAGCGCTAAGAGCTTATTTACGCTCATTGATGGATCGAAATCTTCAATAGTCTTTTTTAGTGCATCGCTATTTTCCTGATTTCTAATTTCATCAAGTTTTTCTTCGCATTTTTTTACTAACGGATTAATTTTTTCATTAATTTCTTGCGATGTTAGCTCAAATCCATTGCTATATGAGCCAACAACTGATGCCAAGCCTTTTATTCTATTGATAAAAGCAAGATCAACATGATAGTTCTCAATAATCCTAAGCATTGTTGCTATATCTTTGGTTTGAAAAGAATTTTGCTCCTCTTTTGCCTCTTTCATCAATTTTAAATAATCTTTATATGCCATATTTGGATATGCGTAGCCCATTTTTAAACCTCCAAGCTTTGATATTCATATAATAATTCAGCCTAACAAATATACCACATCATTTTGGATAAGTCAATATGAAGATTTAAAAGATGTCATATTTTTAAAAAGATGCGGAACAATTTCCGCATCTTAAGAAAGTTCCTCTTCTTCAAGCTCAATTTCCTTCTTTAGACAATAGATTTTATAGGGCTTTAATAGTTTTTGAGACACAAACTTCTCCATATCCTCGTAATATTTTGATAGTCTCTTCCTATAGAGTGCTTCGCTTTCTTTTCCCCACTCTCCTTCAGGCTCCATATCAAATTCCTTTTTGATCTTTTTGAGCTCTTCGTTGCATTTATCTCTCAAATTCAATATGTTAGATTTAAGCTCGCCTTTACTAAGAGGCAGTTCATCACAAAAGATATAGACAGAATCTAGTAAAGGAAAAAGTCCTTGCAGAAACTTATTATTTGCAAAAAGGTTCCAAACGCATTCACTATCATCCAAGTTTCTCGATGAAACTCTTAGCTCTTCTCTTGCATTATGCAAAAGTTCAAAAAACTGACTATTTAAATCGTCAAAAATATATAAACTGCTCATATTTCCTCCATATCTAAATATATATGAAAAAAACATGAAAAAAAAGACTTAAAAAGTCTTTTTTTGTCTTATTTATTCTAAACTTACAAGATAATAGTAAACAGGCTGTCCGCCATAAGCTGCAGTCACCTCGCAGTCTGGATATTTGGCTGCAAGTTTCTCGGCAAGCGCATTTGCGTCATCCTCTCTGATATCTTCGCCGTAGAAGAGAGTAATGTTCATGGTGTCGTCACTTATCATGCACTCAACAAGGCGCTCGGTGGTATCGGCAACAAGCTTGCCTTTGGCAAGAATTGCCTTATCGTCAAGTCCAATGATTTCTCCCACGCTTAAATCAAATCCATCAACATGAGTATCTCTTACAGCATAAGTAACAGATCCCGATTTAACACCCTTTATTGCATCATTCATGGCCTCTGTATTTTCTTCAATACTGCCATCTGGATTGAATGCAATAGCTGCGCTGATACCTTCAGGAATCGATTTTGTTGGAATTATAATAAGGTTTTTGCTTGTCAAATCATTTGCTTGTGCAGCTGCTAAAACAATATTTTTGTTATTAGGGAAAACAAAGACATTTCGCGCTGGAACCTTATCAGCGGCAGCTGCAATATCTGCAGCCGAAGGATTCATGGTTTGTCCGCCTACAATTATTTCATCCACGCTCAAATCTTTAAAAATTGCACTAAGTCCATCGCCAGGCGCAACAGCAATCATACCATGTTCTTTGACTTCTTCTTGTACGATAGCCTTCTTCTTTAACTCTCGATTTTGCTCTCTCATATTTTCAATTTTGAGGTTGTATAGCTCGCCAAGCTCAAGGGCATATTCAAGTGCCTTGTTAGGTTCATTAGAGTGAACATGCACTTTGACAAGATTAAGGTCGCCAATACAGATAACAGAATCGCCAAGTGCGACAAGCTTTTCACGGAGTTTATCGATGTCCGCCTCTGTTGTCTTCTTCTTCATATGAATGATCATATACTCTGTGCAGTAGCCAAACTGAATATCTTCGAGTGCATTTATATCAGCGATGACATCATCAACCGTCTGAGGCTTTTTCTCGTCATCAAAAGTGAACTCAAAGTCCTCTTCACCCATGATTAGCTTGTAAAAACCTGTGAAGATGACGATAATTCCTCGACCTCCAGCGTCAACCACTCCAGCTTTTTTGAGCACTGGCAGCATTTCAGGGGTCTGTTTCAATATTTCTTCACCTGTCTCGAGTACCTTCTTTAAAAATACTTCGAAATCATCGCACTTCTTTGCGACATTTACAGCATTCTCAGCCATCACTCTTATGACAGTTAAGATAGTGCCTTCTTTTGGTTTGGTAACCGCTTTATAGGCAATATTTGCCCCCTCTTGCATAGCTTTTGCAAAAACCTTGGTAGTGATCTCGTCTACCTTGGCAGTTTCACTTGCAAAACCCTTGAAAATCTGAGAAGTGATAACACCGCTATTACCTCTGGCGCCTTTAAGTGCACCTTTGGCAAAAGCTTCACTAAGAGAAGATATATTGTTAGATATACACTGTGAAATTTCATTTACAGCACTTTTCATAGTTAAAAACATGTTTGTCCCAGTATCTCCATCAGGAACAGGGAAAACATTTAATGAATCCACATATTTTTTATTTTGTTCAAGTAGGCTCGCTCCAGCCACAATCATCTTTCGAAAGGTTGCCCCATTTATCGTCTTTATCATAGTCTCTCCTAAACCCTAACTCCGACAACATGTACATTGACTGCATCAACAAGCATACCGGTGAAATTTTCAACGCTATACTTCACCGATTTACGAAGGGATTCTGCAACGGCACTAATAGACACACCGTACTTTAAAATACAGTAAACATCAATGTATATTCTGTTGTCAATATGACTAACCTTAATCCCCTTGGAATAAGATTCTTTTTTAAATAATTCTCTAGCGCTATCTGCCAAAGATTTAGAGACAAGATCTACAACACCATAGCAATCTAGTGCAGCATAACCCGCGACAATCCTAATTGAATTGTCGGAAATGGAAATATTGCCATAATAGTTGTTGGTATCGACTGTCAAGATAAACCCCCACAAATA
>USKO01000087.1 GCA_900555365.1 uncultured Bacillota bacterium | reverse complement strand
TTGTGTTTTTGCGTAAGCAAACTTGGTTTGCAAACAAGGTGAGCAAAACAACATCACATAGTTATATTTTGTAACATGATTTCTTCTGCTTGTTCTAATCTTCTAAAATAGGTTCGAACTGAAAGGTTTAAATCTTTTGCTATCTCTTCAGCTTGCATAAGTTTGATATGCTTTTTTATTAGGATAGTCCTTAGCAGCTTGTCCATATTTTTTAAAACGCTATCTACTTTAAGCTTAAAGTTTATAAGCTTATTTTTTCTTTCCATAAGGCAGGCTATTCTTTCATATGACTTTTCACTTGTAAGCAAAGAATTGACCGAGTAATAAAAGGAATTTAATGCTTCTTGCATTACCAACTTGTCATAACTTTTTGTCAGACTTTCTGCATATTTGTATGCTTTGAAAATTTCATCAATCATTATCTTATTCATAAATTCTCCTTTTATATAAAACAAAAAACGCCCAATGCATGGGCGTTTAGAAAATAAAATAACCCAGCATTCCTTATCTTTTTTTTAGATTTGGAACGCTGGGTTCGCTTTATTGTGTAAATTCCATTAAAATATAAATTTCATTTTTGCATTTTTGGCATTTCATATCATGAATAAAATGCTTTTTATTTGGTCGAGAAGGGGGATTGACAAGCACTCTGCAGTTTGTGTTGTCGCACGATGAGTTGCACTCGCCAAGACACCTTCCGCAGTGGGGACAATATAACTTTATATTCACCTTGCTTCTCCTTAAAATTTGTGTATACAACTTTGAACTACACCTAAAATTTTAACTTCATCTAGTATAATATCTTGATATTTGGAATTTTCAGGATGAAGAATGATTTTGTCTTTTGTCTTTTTAAAACGCTTTACTGTTGCCTCATCATCAATAAGAGCGACAACGATTTGTCCATTTTCAGCATACGCGCTTTTTCGAACGACAAGAATATCTCCTTCCCTTATTCCGGATTCTTCCATGCTGTCGCCAATAGCCGAGAGCATGAAAAGTTCTCCTTTACCAAATATTTCGCTTGGAAGCGAGCATATTGATTGGTAATTCTCCTGTGCAAAGATTGGAGCGCCGCATCGAACTTGTCCAACTAACGGGGCAAATGTAGTTGACGACAAATTAATGGACATCTCAATTCCGCCGAGAGGATTTTTTTTGACCTGTCCACGAGCTTGCAGCAATTCAAGATAACGACTGACAAGTGAAAGGCTTTTCAAATCACAAGCTTGCATGATAGCTCTATAGCTTGGACTTTTTCCATTTTCAAGCTGAAAAGATTCAATGTAAGCTTTAATTTTACTCAGTCTTTCTTCATCTATTGACTTCATCTT
Organism: uncultured Bacillota bacterium; assembly: GCA_900555365.1. Taxonomy (GTDB): domain Bacteria; phylum Bacillota; class Clostridia; order Christensenellales; family UBA1242; genus Caccovivens. Next base: position 2,025 of record USKO01000087.1, on the reverse strand, counting down.
GTTAGCTCCTTAAAAGAACGCAGCGTTCTTTTATAAATCCTATTATAATCATTAAAAAAAATATTGCAAGCATTTTTTCAAAAAAAATTCATAATTTTTGAAATCGCTAAGGCAAGGCAAAAACATTATTTAAAGAAAAGGCTATTTATTTGACAAATAATTATAAATTTTATATTATAATAAGGTAAAATTTGACATTTGATTTTTACTAGGAGGAAATATGAAAAAGAATATATTGATAGGCGGGGCATGGCCTTATGCAAATAACTCTCTTCATGTAGGGCATTTGGCAGCGCTTTTGCCAGGTGATGTGATTGCTAGATATTATAGATTGAAAGGCGACAATGTTGTCTATGTTTCTGGTACTGACAGTCATGGTACGCCTATAACTGTTAGGGCTAAAAAAGAGGGGATTGATCCTAAGGAAATAGCATTAAAGTATCACAACGAGTTTGTGAAAAATTTCAATGACCTAGATTTTTCTTATGATCTTTATACTTCAACGATGTCAGACTACCATAAGACGCATGTGCAAAAATATTTGAAGATAATAGACCAAAATGGTTTTATTTACAAGAAAACTGAAGAACAAGATTATTGCCCTAAATGCCAAACATTTCTATCTGATAGAGAGATAATTGGAATTTGTCCTCACTGCGGAGGGGAGGCTAAAGGTGACCAGTGTGAAAATTGTCTGACGACATTGAATGCAAAAGAGGTGCAAAACAAAAAATGTGGCGTATGCGGAACTGCTACCATTCAGAAAGAAAACACACATCTTTATTTTAAGCTTTCTTCCTTTCAAGATAAAGTGAAAAAGCTTGTTGAAAGTCATAAAAACATTTGGCGTCTTAATGCAGTAAAAGAATCTGAAAAGTTCTTATCACAAGGGCTAGTAGACCGCGCACTTACAAGACAATTAGACTGGGGCGTTGAAGTGCCTTTTGAAGGCTTCGAAGATAAAAGAGTTTATGTTTGGTTTGAAGCGGTTATGGGTTATGTTACTACTGCCTGCCGCGTGCTTGAAGAGCGAGGATATAATTTCGAAGATTTCATGAAGAGTGAAAATACAATTTCTTACTATTGCCATGGTAAGGACAACATTCCATTTCATACAATAATCTATCCATCACTTCTCATGGCTATCGACGAAAAGCTCAACTTGCCTGATTATATTATCTCGTGCGAGTATGTGAATATGAACAATGAGAAGATGTCCAAGAGTAAAGGCAATCTAATAAGCATTAATGAACTTGTTTCTCTTTATCCAAAAGACTCAATAAGGTTCTTTATGATTGCAAACGGCCCAGAAACTAAAGACATTAATTTCTCTTCTGAAGACTTTAAATTGATTCATAATAAATATCTTGTAGGGGTGATTGGCAATTTTATAAATAGAAACTTGTCTTTCTTAAACAAAAAATTTGGCGGCAAGATTTGTGAAGGGAAGATTGATGAAAATATAATTGCTCTTACCAGAGAAACTTACCAAAAAGTTGGGAAGCAAATTGAAGAAGGCAGACTTAAGAGCGCAATCAATCTTGCAATAGATTATGTTAACGCAGGGAATAAATATTACAGCGAAAGAATGCCATGGGTGCAAGTACAAGAAGATATGGATGCTTTCAATGACACCACATATACTTGCATATATATGATGGCTAACATTGCAAGACTCTTCTCTCCTTTCATTCCTGACACCTGTAAGAGAATAAATGTAAAACTTGGTATTGAAGACAAAACGGTTTGGGAAGAAGCTTGCATATCTGGCAACTTACAAGTTCAAAATGATGAATTATTATTCCAAAGATTACAATAAAATAGGGCATAACCCTATTTTTTGTTTTAAAAGCAAGGAATCGGAATTTCAATAGCGAATTAAGTGCGTAGACAAGGGAATTTGAGCTACGTTAAAATACTTAAGCACAAATTTGGATGCAATTTCAAAGAAAAGATTTTAAGAAGGCTATAAAAGCTTTACGCTTTTCGTTTGGCCGCGAGAATGAGAAAAAACAAGCGCCACCG
>USKO01000086.1 GCA_900555365.1 uncultured Bacillota bacterium | reverse complement strand
CCTGCCACATTTTTTGAAAGTGTGTGTCTAACATTGCCATTTTTATCTCTTTCAATATAAACATTATAAGGAACGCCATCAATAATTTTTATATAAGCATCTACTACAAAATTTTTCTTTCTTCTTCCCATAAACTACCTCGCATTTAATAATAACACATTTATATATACTTTGTCAAGATAGGATTTTTATTTATTTTATTTTAAAATAGTTTAAATAAAATATAAATTTTAAGATTTAAAAATAGATTATAGCAATTTTATTCTAAAAACTTGCAAATTGTATTTTTCTAAAAAATACTTTACAATGTTTTATAATTATGCTATAATTTTTTAGCAAAATCCAATTTCGAGGTGATAATTATGATGATTGAACCATCTATTGACAAGCTTTTAGACAAAACTAACAACAACAGATATGTGCTTTGTACACTAATTGCAAAGAGAGCAAAAGAGATTGAAAGCATAAGAAGGCTTGAGCTTGCAGACCAGGACAAGAAAGCTATTACCATTGCTTGCGAAGAGATCGTGGAAGGCAAAGTAAAGCCAAGCAAACTTTCATAATACAAGAGTTTTTAAATGGAGGCCAAGCGCCTCTTTTATTTTTATTGATTAATCTATAAAATTTTGTTATACTATTCACATGTACGCAGAAATAATAATAGATCAAGATGCAAAAGCAATCGATAGAGTATTTGAATATATTATTCCGCAAGGACTAGACGTCGCAGAAGGTATGCGCGTTCGTTTGCCATTTGGCAAAAGAGTGGTTCAAGGTTTTATCATAAAAATTAAAGACCAAACTGAATTTGATCAGTCAAAACTTAAAGCGATAATCGAGCCGGTAGATGAATTTGCGTGTATAAAAACAGAAATGCTTGAGCTTATGAAATATATGGCGATAAAAAATCACTTGACATACGCATCCATTTTAAGACTATTCATTACTTCGCAGATGCGCGAGGGGAAGGTAAAACCATTATTTGTAAGTTATTACTCTCTTGCAAAAGAAGATTTTGTGTTGCCAAAGTCTGCTAAAAAACAGCTTGAAATCGTCCAATTTATCAAAGAAAAAAACAGATCCTGCTCGGCAAGCGAACTTGCAGACTTTGGCTATGGCGCTTTAAAAGCGCTAGTTGAAAAAGGAGTAATAATTAAAGAGAATGTTCGCATTGACCGCAAGCCATTTTCTATCAGTGAAAACAAAGGAAGAGTTACTTTAAATAGAGATCAAAAAAGAGCGTTTGAAACGATCAAGGGCAGCGACACCTTTCTTTTGCATGGAGTAACTGGCAGCGGGAAAACAGAGGTGTATATGCATCTTATAGAACGAGCATTGACGGAAGGCAAAAACGCCATTATGCTTGTGCCTGAGATTTCGCTTACTCCTCAAATTATGGCCAATTTCAAAGATCGCTTTGGCGAGCAGGTGGCTCTTCTTCACAGCGGTCTATCTGCTGGCGAGCGATTTGATGAATGGAATAGACTTTTTGCCGGACAGGCCAGGATCGCCATCGGCGCGCGCAGCGCAATATTTGCTCCGCTTGACAATCTAGGCATGGTTATAATAGACGAAGAGCATGAGTCCAGTTATATTTCTGAGAGCAATCCTAGGTATGACACTCATGATGTTGCAACTTTTAGAGCAAGATATAACTCGTGTCCTCTTGTGCTTGGAAGCGCTACGCCTTCTATCGAGAGTTATGAAAAGGCGCAAAACGGGCAGTATAAACTGCTAGAGCTTCCTGTTCGTGTCAACGGACGAGAGATGCCTAAAATTCAAATTGTCGACATGATGAATGAAATTCGAAATGGAAACAGCGGCATTTTTTCAACTCAGCTTTTGGCAGATTTAACAAATGTGATAAATAATAAAAAGCAGGCAATGATATTTTTAAATAGACGAGGCTACTCATCTTTTATGAGGTGTAGAGATTGCGGCTACATTGCAAGATGCGAGGACTGTGATGTTTCGCTTGTTTATCATAAAGAAGATAATAGGCTAAAATGTCACTATTGCGGAAAACAGTTTAAAGTTCTTTCACGCTGTCCAAAATGCGGCAGTGAAAGTATTAAATATGGTGCTGTGGGCACACAGCAAGTTGTAGAGAAGTTAAAAGAATATTTTCCAGATGTCAAAATTCTGCGTATGGATAATGATACAACTTCAACTAAAAATGCGCATCAAAAAATCCTAAGCGAATTCAAAAATTCTTTGCCAGCCATTTTGGTTGGCACGCAAATGATAGCAAAGGGTCATGACTTTGAAAATGTTGTGCTTGTTGGAATTGTTGATGCCGATCAAAGCCTGTACCAAACCGATTATAGAAGCAGCGAGCGAACCTTTCAGCTTATAACGCAGGTGGCGGGGCGAGCCGGTCGAAGTGAAAATGAAGGCAAAGTTGTTCTTCAGACATATGCGCCAAAGCATTATGTATATAAATTTGCCGCCAATTATGATTACAAAGGGTTTTTCAGAAAGGAGTTAAATATAAGACAAACAACTCTTTTTCCGCCTTTTACGAGAATAATACGCATTTTATTTGCCTCTCATGACGAAAATTATGTGCGCGATACGCTTAAAGTGTGCTATAATGAGATAAGAAAATTAAAGGAAGATTATGATCAAGACTTTATTTATCTTGATGCAATGAAATCGCCCATCCAGCGAATCGCAGATAAATATCGTTATCAGATTATGATGCGCCTAAAAATTGATAGAGCAGACGAGATTGAACAGAAAGTCTTTGATATTGTAAATAGTCATTCAAAAGATACTGTCTACTTTGAAGTCAATCCGCAAAACCTATCTTAAAAGGAGAAAAAATGGCTACAAGAAAAGTCGTTAAAGTAGGAGACGAGATTCTTAGAAAGAAATCTAAAGAAGTCAAAGATTTTGATGAAAGTCTTTGGCAACTTCTTGATGACATGAAAGAGACCATGCACGCAAGTGATGGCATGGGTCTTGCTGCAGTGCAAGTTGGAATTTTAAGAAGAGCAATCATTGTTGAGGTCAACAATGCGTTTATCGAACTTATAAATCCAGTGATCACAGCAAAAAAGGGTGAAGATATTGAACAAGAGGGCTGTCTTTCGGTTGAAAACTTTAGAGGAAGAGTTAAAAGGCCATATCAAATTACCGTTAAGGCATTTGATAGATTTGGCTATCCTTTCACCTTGACTGGAGAAAAGTGGCTGGCAAGATGTATCTGCCATGAAATTGATCATTTAAATGGAATTTTATTTATCGACAACTGTCTTGATAAAGATCTCTATTTAAAACAAAATAGCAGAAAATAAAAATAAAAATGAAAAAAATAAACATTTAAATTAAATAAAAAAGATTTTAATTTTAATAAAAA
>USKO01000085.1 GCA_900555365.1 uncultured Bacillota bacterium | reverse complement strand
CCCTAGCGGTAGATGATAGACAAGCTTAACTCGCTTTTCATCAAGATAAACCATATCCTTATATTCGCCTCGTTTATCTTGACATAGCTCCATAACCGCACCAACATATTCTGGTGGAAGATAAATGCTTGCTTTCACATAAGGCTCTTCAATATAGTCAATTTCTACAGGCGGCGGAAGAGATGAGGGATTTGATAACTGCAAAACCTCGCCATTTGTCTTATAAACATTGTAAAACACGCTTGGAGCTGTAGTTATGATATCAAGATTGAACTCTCTCTCAATTCGCTCTGTGATAATTTCAAGATGTAACAAGCCTAAAAATCCACATCGAAATCCAAATCCAAGCGCCTGCGAAACTTCGGGCTGATACTCAAGAGAAGCATCATTAAGCTTAAGCTTTTCAAGCGCATCTTTGAGCTCGTTATATTTCGCTCCGTCAACTGGAAAAATTCCGCAAAAGACAACAGGCTTAACTTTCTTATACCCTGCAAGCGGCTCGTCCGCTGGCATAACTGCACTTGTAACCGTATCGCCAACTGAAATATCACTGATATTTTTAATTGAAGCTGCAATATATCCAACATCGCCCGCTCTAAGCTCATCACAAGGTTTTGAATATGGAACAAATATACCAACTTCCGTCACATCGTATGTCCTGCCACTATGCATCATTTGTATCTTATCGCCAACTTTAACTTTTCCGTCAAAGACTCTTATAAGACAAATTGCACCCTTAAAATTGTCATAGAAGCTGTCAAAAATCAAACATTTAAGTCTACCATTTTCATCGCCTTTTGGAGAAGGAAACTCTTTCACGATCATCTTAAGTACTTCGTCAATGTTTGTTCCATCCTTTGCCGAGATACAAGGAGCGTGCATGGCAGGAATGCCTACAACATCTTCAATCTCCTTTTTGACCTCTTCAGGTCGTGCACTAGGCAAATCAATCTTATTTATAACTGGCAAAATTTCTAGATTGTTATCAATTGCAAGGTACGCATTTGCAAGTGTTTGCGCCTCCACTCCTTGAGTAGCATCCACTATTAAGATTGCACCTTCACATGCAGCTAAAGAACGCGAAACCTCATATGTGAAATCGACATGACCTGGAGTATCAATTAAATTAAGCTCATAATCTTCCCCTTCAAAATTATAGATCATCCGAGTTGGAGTGAGTTTAATGGTAATTCCCTTTTCACGCTCAAGCTCCATACTATCAAGAAGTTGCGACTGCATTTCTCTTTTTTCAAGTGTTCCAGTCCTTTCAATAAGCCTATCAGCCAGAGTTGATTTCCCATGATCAATATGCGCTATAATACAAAAATTTCTTATCTTTTTCATTCTGTTCATAGATTTAATTATATAAAATATTTTAAAAGAAATCAATCATTTTAAATACAAGCTTATATTCATATAAATTTTGGCAAAAATTTATTAGAAATTGTCAAAAATTAAGAAAAATAGTCCTCATTTTTATGTAAAAGTTAAAAAAATTTGCTTTTTTTGAAAATTATGTTATAATGTTAAAAATATAATATTTGGAATTTTGTCGTATTTTGTCTAAAATTCACATAAAATAATGGGACGATAATTTTTAAAAGGTGGTTAAAATGGAAATTTTCAATTCGTGGCTTGTCGAAACTCCTATTGCTCATCGTGGACTTCATGATAAGGATTGTCCTGAAAATTCAATATCCGCTTTCCAAAAAGCTATAACTGAGGGCTATCCTATTGAACTTGATGTCCAAATGATTGCCGATGGCACTGTCATTGTTTTTCATGATGAAAGTCTGTCACGCTTAACCGATAATGATGGCTATATAAAATTCTTAAATAAATCAGATCTTGACATCCTGAGATTGAAAGATAGCAAGGAAAAAATCCCCACCTTTGAAGAGGTCTTAAAGTTTGTCGATGGAAAGGTGCCTCTTTTAATTGAAATAAAAAATCCAAGCAAGGTCGGAGAACTTGAAAAGAAAGTTATAGAGCTTCTTAAAGACTATAAGGGAGAATATGCCATTCAATCTTTTAATCCGTATGTGCTTGAATATTTTTACAAACATGCACCAAATGTCTTAAGAGGTCAACTTGCTGGGTACTTCAAAAAGGAAAAGCTTTCATTCTTTAAAAAATATGCTTTAAAGAGAATGCTTTTAAACAAAAAAATCAGCCATCCAGATTTTATAAGTTACGAGGCAAGAAAAATTCCTAATAGATTTACAAGAAAATATAGAAAACTTCCTCTTCTTGCATGGACAGTTCGAAGCCAAAGCGAGTATATTCGAGTTGTGAAACACTGTGACAATGTAATCTTTGAAAATTTTGAACCTAAAATTTAAAAAACAAATCTTTAAGATTTGTTTTTTTCATATTCCTTAACTTTATCATAAACTTCTGGCCAGCAAGATGCAAAGACATTCAATTTATCTTTATATTTTTTATTGAATGGCGACCAATAGGTTATAGTATTAATACCATAGCTATTTGCTTGCTTAATCAAATATAAATTATCATCGACTAATATATCCACATTGTTTTCTTTACACGCTTGCCCTTTATTCAAACAATTTGCTATGACCTTGCTATATTTAATACCGTTTTCATCAAGCCATGCTGCACTCTCCTTCGCGGCATTTTTCCAATATTTATCATTTCTAGCAGTCATTATTATAATTTCATTATTTTCATCGTAAAGTTTATTTATAATTTCTTTTGCAAGGTATTTAGGTCTCAATAGTTTTTTCTCTATTACCAATTTTCTTTGCTCAATAAAGAATTTTTCCTCTTCTTGCAAAGACATTTCAAATACCCTTGGAGCATGGGATGAAACAGGAAGATAAAAACTCTTTTTTAACAAATTATTTTTTTTGTTATATAAATAACAGGTTGCTAGATCAACTTCGAATGTACCTGCAACGCATTCGTCAAGGTCTATCGCTAATTTCATTTTTCCTCCAAAATTTCTTCATTCGCAAAATAAGTGAGTTTTTTTATGCCATAATTTTTCTCATCAATTTCTTTAAAATGATTTTGAGAAATATTATACGATCTCTCCTGCTCACAAATGATAATGCCTTCATCCGCTAAGAGGTCTAATTGATAAATTAAATCTAGAACTTTATTATAAACTTCACTTTTATAAGGCGGATCAACAAATATTATATCAAATTTCTGACCGGAAAAACTTTGCAGGGCTTTTTGATAATCAAGAGTGAGAGTGCAAGCTTCAATGCCTAGATTTTTTAAGTTTTGCAAAGTTAGATTAATGCTTCTATAATCTTTATCAACAAATATTACCTCTCTTGCGCCGCGACTTATAGCCTCGATACCTATCGCTCCCGTTCCACAAAAAAGATCCAAAAACCTCGAATTTAATACTTTTGTTGCCAGTTTATTAAACAATGCTTGTTTGACCATATCTGCAGTTGGACGAATATGATCATATTTATTATCTAGAAGCTTTCTTCCCTTAAAA
>USKO01000084.1 GCA_900555365.1 uncultured Bacillota bacterium | reverse complement strand
TTAATTTCAACGTTTTCTCCACTCATTACAGTGTCGCCATCTTTAAGTCCAACAGGCGCGATAATATATCTTTTTTCGCCGTCTGCATAGGACAAGAGTGCGATGTATGCGCTTCGATTTGGATCGTATTCAATTCCAACAACCTTTGCAGGGATGTTGTCTTTGTTACGCTTGAAGTCGATAATACGATATTTTTGTCTGTTACCGCCACCTTGATGACGAACAGTAATCTTTCCTTGAGCATTTCTTCCAGCGTTTTTCTTTTTAACTGCAAGAAGAGATTTCTCAGGAGTAAACTTTGTTACTTCTTCATAGGAAGAGGTTGTATAGAATCTTCTTCCAGCAGAAGTAGGTCTGTGCATTTTGATTGCCATTTTAATCCCCTCCCTATTATGATAGGCTATCGAAGAAAGCTATTGATTTTGAATCAGCGGTCAAGGTAACAATTGCCTTTTTGTAATCGCTAGTCTTTCCAACAGTTCTTCCTGCCTTAGTATTTTGAGTTTTTGTGTGGCCTTTAACAATGCAGGTGTTAACTTTAGCAACTTTGACATTGAAAAGTTTTTCAACGGCCTTTTTAATTTCGATTTTACCTGCGTTTTTATCTACAACGAAAGAGTAGATTTTATTTTGAATACCTGCGTAACTTTTCTCAGTGAGAAGTGGCTTTATAATGATTTTTTCTGCTTCCATTATTCTTCGTACGCCTCCTCTATTTGTTTAATTGCGCTTTGCGTAAGTACAATGTTCTTGTTTGCAACAACTTCATATACATTTAAGCTTGCAGCTTCCTCAATGTTGAATTTAGGAAGGTTTGCAGATGCAAGTTTGATGTTTTTGTCGTTTTTATCATTAACGACTAAAGTTGAACCGCTAAATTTGAATGCATCAACAAATGCTTTAGCTTCTTTAGTTTTAGGAGCACTAAACTCAAACTTGTCAAGAACGATAACCTCGCCATTTTTGATCTTTGTGCTAAGAGCAGAGAGAAGTGCATATCTTTTCTTCTGCTTGTTGACCTTTTTAGAGAAATCTCTAGGCTTAGGAGCGAATACTACGCCGCCGCCCTTCCATTGAGGTCCTTTAGTAGAGCCTTGTCTAGCTCTGCCAGTACCCTTTTGGCGCCAAGGCTTTTTAGCGTGTCCTCTAACTTCGCTACGAGTAAGAGCGCTCTTAGTACCCTGTCTTTGATTTGCATTGTAAGCAACAATAACTTCATGGATTAAAGGTTCATTGTATTCTACTGCAAAAAGGTCGTCATTTAAATTCATTTGACCAACTTCTTTGGCCTGCATATTGTAAACTTTAACTTTTGCCATTTCACTCTCCTTTAGTTGCCTTTAACTGCTTCGCGGATTGTGATAACTGAGCCCTTAGGGCCAGGAATACAACCTTTAACTAGAAGAATATTTCTAGCAGCGTCAACCTTAACAATTTCAAGATTTTGAATGGTGACTCTCTCCACGCCATAATGACCAGGCATGTGTTTGTTTTTGAACACTCTAGATGGAGTAGAGTTAGCACCCATAGAGCCGACTTCTCTATGAACAGGGCCTGTACCGTGAGTCATCTTAAGTCTGTGCTGGTTCCATCTCTGGATAACGCCAGTAAAACCACGACCACGAGTGGTGCCTGTAACATCCACTTTGTCACCCTCAGCAAAGATATCAGCTTTGATCTCTTGTCCGAGAGAATATTCGTCTGCATTTTCAAACTTGAGTTCTTTTAAAACCTTATAGCAATCAGTTCCGGCTTTTTTGAACGCTCCGCTTAATGGTTTGTTGACTCTTTGAGCTTTTTGTTTTTCAAATGCAACTACGACTGCTTTATAACCGTCCTTTTCGTCATTCTTAACTTGAACAACTGGGCAAGGACCAGCCTCTACAACTGTAACCGGGATAACCGTGCCTTCTGGAGAGAAGACTTGAGTCATTCCAAGTTTTTTGCCTAATATTGCTTTTTTCATGATTATGTCTTCCTCCTATTATAGTTTGATCTTGATATCAACCCCAGCAGGCAAGTCAATCTTCATAAGCGCGTCAACCGCCTTAGCAGATGGAGAATAGATATCAATAAGTCTTTTGTGAGTTCTAGACTCAAATTGTTCACGACTATCCTTGTCTTTATGTGGTGAACGAATAACTGTAACCACCTCTCTGTCTGTTGGAAGTGGAATAGGGCCAGCGACTTTAGCGCCGAACTTCTCAGCCGTATCGATGATCTTAGCGCAAGCTTCATCAATAAGGCGGTGTTCAAAGGCCTTTAACTTAATTCTAATTACTTGTGTTGCCATTAAATAATACCTCCTGTAATAGCAAATTCTAACCGTCACATCCTCCCTATAAATAACACACCTTTAGCAGCCGTCCTCACGGTACACTTGCCCATGTGTGTCACGCTGTAAGAGATTAAAAAATGTGATTTTTTGGTTAGCCGCTCGCGATCTAATGCCACGAACTTGTCCGCGTAAATTCTCTTTGATTGCCGGTAATCAAAGTAACCTTACACTTCAACCCAAACTTCACAGCTATATAATATTAGCATACCATTTTCAATAAGTCAACAATAATTTTGATATTTTCAAAATTTTTATCTTCTCTTGTAAAAAGAAAAAGTGGCGTCAAAAACCGCCACATATTAAGCCACCTATTATTATAGATTATATATTTAATAAAATTTATTATATGTAATAATAAGAGAAAATTTTAATCTTCTCGACCTACCAAGTAATCAATAGACACACCAAAATAATCAGCAAGCTTGATTATTGTTTCTAAATATGGAATTGTTCCTTCTTTCCAATGCTTTAAATCAGAGGGCGAAAAATCTAACTTTTTGCTTAAAGCATGATTTGTTAAATGATTTTCTTGTAATAATTGATTATATCGTTTAAAAAATAAGTCTTTATTATATGTCTCTTTAAACTTGTATGATTTAGGCTCATCATCAATACCAATAAGATAATTTAACGAACAATCAAAATAGTTTGCGAGTTTAATCAAATTATCAACAGTTGGTATAGATTTATTTGAAGCATATTTGTACAATAAAGAATCTTGAATACCTACTTGCTTTGCCAGTCGTTTGATATTCATTTCCTTTTCATCTAATAAATCTTGTAAATTTTCTTGAAAAGTCATTGATCAAAGCTCACTCCTCCCCAATAAAAAATCAACTGATACGCCGAAATATTTTGCAATCGTTATCAAATTGTAAGTTTTAGGAATTTTCCCTTTCTTCCAAACTGTATAATTTTTGTCTCCCATATTCATTTCTCTTAATGATTTGGCTATTGATAACCCTCGCTCTTTTAATAAAATATTATAATTTTCAATAAAAGAGCGATTTGTATTTGTTAATTCAAAATCCCGATCTTCAGTTAAACCTAATAAATAATCTAAAGAACATCCAAAAAAATCTGCAATTTTAATTGCAATTTCACTTGTTGGAAATAAATTTTTATGAAAATAGCCATTTATAGCAGATGTACTAATATTTAATTTGTTTGCAAGTTCTTTTC
>USKO01000083.1 GCA_900555365.1 uncultured Bacillota bacterium | reverse complement strand
ATTTGAAAGGTTCTGCCTTTCAAATAAATTTTCGCGCCCTATATGATCTCGACATTGCCTTGAAGCCAACTATTAAAAAATCCTTCTAAATTATAATGGGTGCTATCAATAAATGATGCTATGAGCATTTGCACAGATGCATTTTTAAAAGCATACTCTTGATAATAATCTTTAAATGCTTTTAAAAGTTTTTTCTCTCCAACCATATCTCTTAAAGTGTCAAACATAAGAACGCTTTTGTTATAAACGCATTGCACATACTCAGGTTCTGTATTAAACTTGTCAAGAGGTCTATCCATGCTGCCATCTACAGAACCTGTGATATTTTTATATACTCTTTCAAAGAGTTTGTAGCTATTTAGCGTCCCTTCTATCATATCGTCATAATCAAGCCCATACTGAGAATTTTGTTCAAAAAACAGAAAGGTGCTATATTCAGTTAATCCCTCATCCATCCAAGCATGATTATATTCATCGTTGCCCACCACAGAGTACCACCACTGATGGGCTATTTCATGTACTATAACATAATTTACATCATCGCCAGCAACGTCGTCACTAATTAGAACTAGCTGCGGATATTCCATACCGCCATGAACAAAATTTGATTTGACAATATTAAGTTCGCTATAAGGATAATCACCAAACATATCATTGAAGGATGAAAGAGCATCCACAGATGTTTGCAGTCTTTCCTCCAAATCGGTATCATCGCCATAACCAAAATAATTCACTGTCACACCATTTACCCGCGAGGAAATCTTTTTAAATTTATCACTTAACACAAATGCAAAATCACGAATTTTATCACCTTTAATTTTAGCAGTAATTCTCTCTCCGCTTTGAGAACTTGAAATTAAAGAGCCGCTATGAGCAAGAGAGAAGCTGTTTGCATATTCAATCTCTACATTATAATTTGCGCATTCGCTATAAAAAGGGTCGCCATTTGAATGATAAGGCTCGGTCATGAAACCATTGCCTTCTTCATAAACTGCAAGAACTGGATAAAAATTGCCAAAATTGATAGTATTTTCGCCGTAACCTAGCCTATGATTAATATTTGCTAAAGACACTTTAAAATCTATGGTTATTGTAATCTCTTCGTCAGGATAAAGCTGACAAGGCAGCGATACATTTAAAATATTCTCATCTTCTCCTTCAATCACATATACAAGGGCCTTGCCATCACTTGTAACTGACTGCACCTCAATATTGCCATAGCTAAGACCATTTGGATAGGCCTCATCTATCTTAGTTGAATCTACAACTTGATTTGCAGCACCCTCTCTAAATGCATTTGGATAAAGATGAAAATATAGATTTTCAAACATGTTATTATAAAAATTAAAAAAAGTTATCTCTTCACTTCCATTGAGAACATGAGTCTCTTCGTCATAAGAAAGATTTAACTGGTAGTTAGGAAGATTTTCCTCCTCACTAGGTTTGCAAGCAAAAAGGCAAAGAGGTAAAAGGAAAATGGAAAGTATGCACAATAAAACTATTTTTCTTTTCATGTTGTAATATATTTTTAGGCCAAGCCAAAAATGACATTTTCATAAAACATTTGATTTTTGCGTCAAATGTAGTATAATAATGTTAATCACAAAGGAGAAGCAATGGCATTTTGTAAATTTTCAACTGAGTTTATAGCAAGTTCAAAGACTGAAATTGATAATATATTTTTAAATGATTATCTTCCGTATGCTCAGCCTAATTTTGTTGTGGTATATATATACGGGCTTTATCTATGCTCCTCAACCTCATTTGACAATGAGCTTACAAACTTTGCCAAAACTTTAAATATGAGCGAAGAAGATGTTATTGGAGCATTTGAATACTGGGAAGAGCAAGGTCTGGTCAAAATACTGCGTACATCTCCTCTTCAGGTTACATATATCCCTCTTAAAAATGTTTTAACTGCAAATAAGCTTTACAAACCTGATAAATATGAAGTATTCAATCAGCAAGCTAATGATATATTCGCGGGCAAACGCGCAATTTCAAAACATGAATATCAAGAATACTATGACTTTTTAGAGCGATATCATTTTGAGAGCGAAGCCCTTCTTATGATTATGAAATATTGTGTTGAAACCAAAAAAAGTGCTGTTGGATATAATTATATTCTAACTGTTGCAAAAAACTGGGCAAGCGAAGGCATAACACAGACAAAACAGGTGGAAGAGAGGCTGAAAGCTTTTGATGATAAAAACAGCGATATTAATGCCATTTTTGATGAGGTTGGAATAAAGAGAAGTCCATATGTTGAAGAGCGAGCTTTGTTAAATAAATGGCTTAGTGACTACGGGTTTAATATGGATGTTATTCTTCATATTTGCAAAAAATTGAAGAAAAAACCACGCTTTTCTTTTGAAAAACTTGATGCCGTTTTGACTAAATATTATGAGATGAAACTATTCTCTATAATGGAAATTGACGATTTTGAGAAAGAAAAAGATAAACTTTATGCTCTTGCAAAAGAAATCAATAAAACCATTGGTGTCTATTATGAAAATTTGGAGGGAATTGTAGAAAACTATATCCTCAAGTGGATAAATATGGGTTTTGATCATGAGCTTTTGATCGAGATCGCGCTTTACTGTTTCAAAACATCAATAAGAACTCTTGAGGGAATGGATAAAACGGTAAACAAACTTTTTAAACTTGGAATTTTGAATGTACAAGCTTTTCATCAATATATGAACGAAGTTTTAAAAGAAGATAGCAAAATTCGGGATATCTTAACGCGGCTTGGCATTGAGAGAAATGTAAATTATATAGACCGAGCAAATTATAATGTTTGGAAGGATAACTGGAAAATGAGTGATGAGCTTATTGAATATGCAACTACCCTTGCGAAAGGCAAGGACAGCCCTATTAAGTATCTTTCAAAAGTTCTAAGTGATTGGCATGATAAAGGTATCAAAAATATTGAAGAAGCCAAGAATACCTCACCAATTGGCGAAACTGTAACTAACAGCCACAATTTTACAGGAAGAAGTTACACAAGAGAAGAGCTAAACGCACTTTTCCAGAGCATAGATGAATTTGATGTATAGGAGTTTTATGAATACAAATGTTTTAGATAAAGCAAAAGAAATTTTAAAAATTAGGCGCGAAACGGCAGAAAAGATAGCAGCTGACAACAAAGAAAAGGCGCTTGCTTTTCCGCAGTTTAAAAATTTATATTCAAAATACATGACACTGATCATTGAAAATGCCAAAAATGGTCTAGCCTCTTCAGCTGAGAGCAAAAAATTAGAAAAAGAGATGGGTGAGTTCTTAAAAAGTCATAAAATTGGCTCGATCACCCCAAAGTATTCTTGCCCTAAATGCAATGATAATGGCATGATTGATGGCAAAAAATGCACCTGCCTTATCAAAGAAATTAACGAAAGGAACGAAGATTACAGTTACTGTCCATAAAAAAGGATACAAAACGAAGAAAAAGAGTATTAAAATAAAATAGGATGAGTGCTCTATGCTATTATGTATGACAGAATAGCGTGAAATAAAAAAGTCGCCATGGCATGTCCGTAAA
>USKO01000082.1 GCA_900555365.1 uncultured Bacillota bacterium | reverse complement strand
TATCTAACATCTGCACACTTTGCCCAAATTCTATTTTTTTATGATATACTAATTAGAGGAGAGCGTTATGAGAAGTTTGCTTTGTAATTTTTTAGTTGATTGGGGCGTTTCAATCAAAAACAGTATAGGAGAGACTGGAGTTATCATTTGCTTAGTCTTATTTGCTTGTCTTGCTTTTGCACTATTTGCAAATATGTGCGTTGATGCAGTTAAAAAAGTCAACAAGGACAAAAAATTTAAAATATTTTGGTTTAGGTTTATCTTCCTTGTTATAGTAATTCTGTTTGCTGTCTGGTTTGCAACAATTCTATAAACTGGAAACTTAAATTTAAGGCGCAAATTAATAGCTAAGTTTGCACGTGACTATTTTTACAAGTCAAATTTATTTTTAAAGGAGCTTATAATGTCGAGTTTTATATCAGTGCTTTTAGATGATGTAGTCAATGATTTTTGGTCAACCTTTTTACCTATTTTTAGGTATGTTCTTTTTGGTATAATTGTAGTTTGCGCTATTGTTATGATCGTGACAACTCTAATGCAGTCAAACGATTCTTCGCAGAGCCTTGATGCCTTTACTGGAGCAAAACAGGAGAGCTACTATGCACAAAACAAAGGTGCTTCGAGAGATAATATATTAAAGAGAATTACCATAGCAATGGCAGTAATCATATTTGTTTGTATTATTCTTTTCTTTGTCAGCGAACTTATTTACGGGGCATAAAAATGCAAGCAAAACAAAAAATATTAGAGCTTTTATCAAAAGATGGTCTTGCCGTAAAAGGGTTTGACAATCTTTTTTGTTTTATATCAAAAACTTACAACATCTCACTTGCAGAAGTTAAAAATGACTTCAATAAACTGCTAAAAGAGGGATATATATTTGAAGAGCGCAAGGGCAGATTTATAAAAGTTCCATCTAAAAATTATGTTAAAGGGACATATATTGGCAACGCAAAAGGTTTTGGCTTTTGTAAAATAGAAAACAGTGAGAAGGAAGACATCTTCATTCCGGCAAATATGAATGGCAACGCTATTGACGGAGATGGCATAATTGTCAAATTACTATCTGACGCTGCAGAGGGCGGCGAAGGCGAAGTTGTAAGCATTTATAAACCTGTCAAATTAGTTTCTGGAGTGATTCAAAAAATTGGTGGGAACTATTTTCTTGATCCAGACAACAATCGTATCCCTTTTAAAATCAAAATAATAAAAGATAAGACAAAAATTGAAGAAAACGATAGGGTTGTTGTCAATGTTATTAGAAGCAAAGTTATGCAGGCAACCATTAGCGAGGTTCTAGGCAAAAGCGATGATGTTAAAGCTTGTGAGCTTGCCATCATACGAGATCATCAGCTTTATGAAACTTTCTCAGATGAGGTTTTAGCTGAAGTTAAAAAAATTTCTCAAAAAGTTACCGATAAACAGAAAAAAGGGCGACTAGATTTAACAAACAAAGTGATTTTTACCATTGACGGCGAAGATGCAAAAGATCTTGATGATGCAGTGTCAATTGAGACAACTGAAGATGGCGGCTATATTCTCGGCGTCCATATTGCCGATGTTGGACAATATGTAAAATATGACAGCCCGCTTGACGAAGAAGCATACAATCGCGGCACAAGTGTGTATTTTCCAACTTCAGTTCTGCCAATGCTTCCAAAAGAACTTTCTAACGGCATTTGCTCACTTAATGAAAATGTTGAGCGCCTCACTTTATCATGCATTATAACGCTAGATAAGGAGGCTAATGTAAAGAGTCATGAGATAAAAGAAAGCGTAATCAAAAGCGTAGCCAGGCTAAATTACACAAATGTGTATAAAGTGCTATGCGGCGAAGAGGCTGACAAGAAGACGCAGAGCGTAGCAAAAGAGCTTATTTTAATGAATAAATTATCTCATCTTTTAGAGGCCAAAGAGAAAGAGAGTGGTGCTCTTGATTTTGAAATTGGCGAAGTTCAATTTGTTTTTGATGAGAGTGGCATGGCGACCGGTTTTGAAAAACGCGAGAGAAATGACGCGCATAAGCTCATCGAAAATTTCATGATTCTTGCAAATAAAGTGGTAGCTAAAGAATTTTGTGACAGAGACATTCCATTTGTATATCGTGTACATGAAAGTCCACGAAAGGAAAAAGTTTTAAATGTTCTAGAATATTTAAAGGGACTAAATATTAAAACGCCACCCCTTCCTGCCGTTATCACGCCATCATATTATCAAGAACTAATAAAACTTTGTGAAAACAAGCCTATCACACAAACGGTCAACAAAGTAATTTTAAGGTCTATGCAAAAGGCAAGATATACCAACCAGTGTTTAGGTCATTTTGGGCTTGCACTTAAATATTATTGCCATTTTACATCGCCTATAAGGCGTTATCCAGACCTTACAATTCATCGAATAATCAAGGAAAGTCTTTATAAAAAAATAGCTGGTCAGAGAGTCAGTGAGCTTGAAACCTTTACTTTTGAGGCGGGAGAGCAATCTAGTTTAACAGAAAAGAATGCAGAGAAATGTGAAAGAGAAGTTGATGATCTTTGGAAGGCATACCTTATGAGAGATAGAATAGGCGAAGAGTTTGAAGGAGTTATATCTTCAGTCACCAACTTTGGAATTTTTGTTGAACTGGACAACACTGTTGAGGGACTAATAAAAATTGAGGATCTTCCAGACGATGGCTTCTTGCTTTTTGAAAAGCAACTCAAATTGAAAGGTCAAAAAATGACTTTTTCTGTCGGTGATAAAGTCGTTGTCAAATTGCTTGCTGCCAACATATATACTAGGAAGATAGACTTTGGCTTTGTTAGTTTTAAAAATAACTAAAGAAAAGAGATAAAAAGTCGGTAATTTAACAAATTTTCTTGTTTTTTTGCCGTTTTTTTATTAAAATTAAAAAAAATTACACTATTTATAAAAAAAATTGCAATTGGGTATTGAAATTCTTAAAAATCAGTGTTATAATAGGAGGCGAGATGAAGATACTAACAAGTAATAAGAAAGCCTATCATAATTTCTTCGTTTCAGACTTGCTTGAAGCTGGTATTGAGCTTAAGGGCAGTGAAATAAAATCGGTTAGCCAAGGCAAGATAAGTTTAAGTGACAGCTTTGTGGTAATCAAAGATGGCGAGGCATATCTCAAAAATTGTTATATTGCTTCATACGAAAATTCACAGCCAGAAAGTGAGACCAAGCGAACAAGAAAGTTACTCTTGCATAAAGAGGAAATCTTAAAGCTAGAGCGTAAGATCAAAGAAAAGGGCTTTTCAATTATTCCAACAAAAGTCTATATGGCGAAGGGAAAAGTTAAAGTTGAGATTGCACTAGCGAAAGGAAAGAAACTTTATGATAAGAGACAGGTCCTGAAGGATAAGGCTATCCAAAGGGATATCGATCGTGCTTTAAAAAACCAACCCTAATTTGGGGGCGTTTTGGTTTCGACGGGGAGCATTGGTCAAAATGTACAGCATGTGGCGCAGTTCTCTTGCCTTATAGGGGACATTTGCAAATAAACGCAAACGAAAACAAAACCGTTCGTTTTAACAATGCAAGCCTTGCAATGGCTG
>USKO01000081.1 GCA_900555365.1 uncultured Bacillota bacterium | reverse complement strand
TCAATTTTAAATGAAGCTGTATCTACTTCATATATAGCATTATTAATATCTTTACTAAAGTCATCATATCTAACTCTAGTAGTTTGGCGTGTTTTATCTCTTCTTTCAATACATCACATATTGCCTGCGGAGAAAAAAGTTTATCTTGTCCTAATATATTTTCAATGCGATTGTTTACTCTTTTAATCATTCTAACCTCCTACACATGCTTTTTGAGATTTCGTTTTATGTATCCCATAAGTCCCCGGTATTTATAAGTACAATCAAATATTTTTTTTGAACCGTTGTGTATGTTCTCGCTAAGAAGAGTAAAAGCTCTTGCACTTTCTACCGATTGAAGCCTTCCTCCTATTGAACAACTTGAGCCTATCGCATCATCTTCAGGAATAACGCCAAGAAGAGGCAGAGAAAGTGCTCTGACAATGTTCTCTATTGTCATAAGCTCTCCATTTAAAAGAAGATCTCCTCTCATTCTATTGATTACAAGACCTTTAAACTGAATGTTATAATCGTCTAGCAAACTTGATACCTTGTCAGCATCTCGCAGTGAGGATAGATGGGGCGTTACCACAATTATAGCTTCATTTGCTGGAAATACTGCCCGCTCAAAGCCAGCATCCACCCCTGCCGGACAATCTATCAATATATAGTCAAAACTCGAGTCAAGCTGATCTACTATATTCTTTATGTGCTCACCTAAAATATTGACTTTATTGTACGCGTGAGTCGATGGAAAAATATATAGAGATGATATTGTCTTATCTTGTACCAAAGCCTGTTTAGGTCTACATTTGCCCATTATGACATCTGTTATATCAAAAACGATTTGATTTTCTATGCCCATTACTACATCGAGATTGTTAAGACCTATGTCAACATCAAAAAGAACCACTCGAAAGCCAAGTTTAGCTAAATATATACCTAAATTTGCACATACCGTTGTCTTTCCAACTCCACCCTTGCCACTTGTCAAAACAATTTTCCTCGCCATATCTTCTCCTTATACTTTAAAATTTTATCAAATACATTAAAATAAAAAAAGAGAAGAATTGTCGTTTTCTTCCCTTTGTTGTCAATTTTAGTCAAATTGTAAATTTAATGCATATCTTGATCTAATCGGCCATATTTGTGCAATTATTTAATACTTAATTATGTATTTTCAAATATCTTTTCAAGAAGAATAGGATCATCAAGTAATTTCCCTGCGCCTAAAATGGATACATTTTCACAATCGTCAACAATTTTGAAAGGATATCTGAAATTTCGTTTTAAGAAACTTTCAAGACCATTTGTTTTACTCATCCCGCCCACAAAATATACTCCATTATTAATAATATCGCTTGATAGCTCTGGCGGAAGAGAAGTAATAGTCACATCTACGCTTCTTACAATTTCTTCGAAAAATGGCTCTAAAACTGGCAATAAATCATTTGATGATATTATATAGGAGCGAGGAAGTTTGCTCTCTACATCTACGCCAGTCACCTCCATATTTAAGGTGTCATTTTGATATAAACTGCCAACTTCGACCTTTAACTTTTCACTTGCGTTTAGCCCTATAACTATTCCATGGTTATATGCAATTGTATTTGCAATAGCCACATCAACAGCCCGTCCGCCTAGCCCAAGAGTAGCTCCTTTTACTATTGAATTCATATTGATAACCGCAATATCTGTATTAGCACCGCCGATATTTACAATCATATTTGTTTTAGTAGAGCTAATATTTTTACCAGCCCCTAAAAGAGAACATATAACTGCCGGAATGAGCATAACTTCTTTAAAACCGATTTCGTACATTAAAGAAAGCAGAAGCTCTTTATGCTTTTGAGATAGTCCTACATTTATAAGTACTACGATGCAATCGCGTTTTTTCTTAAAATCTAACTTTGAAAAAAAGTAAGTTAATAGTTCTTTTAAATATTCATAATTTATTATTTCGCCATTGGAAATAGGACTAAAAACCTCAACTGAATCATTTGTCTTGCCAAGCATATCTTTTGCCTGCTTGCCTAAACCTATTACCTTGTAGCCCTGCGCTGTAGGCTCAGCCGCTACAAGAGAAGGTTCACAAAGAGCAAATCCATTGTCCTTCACATAAATTTTTGTGTAAGACCCTCCTATTTCTATCGCGTACCTATATTTAATCATAAAACCCCCATCATTAGCATTTAAATTGTAACTACTAGTTGCTGCGAACTCCCATTTTCATCTAAATAATTTAAAAGCAAGCTGTCGCCTTCGTCCAAATTAAAGAGTAAATATGAAAAGTCGTTTCTATCACTAATAGTTTTTAATTCGCCATCATTGATCTTTCCACTTTTAATTATACATCCTTTTGTTAAATTGTCAAACTGCTTAAAGGAATTATCATTAGAAATTATCAAATATCCTTCATCTTCAAAATAAAATTCATCTTGATAGTCAATAGTTCTATAGAAAGTTCCATTTAAATAATAGCTGCTAACTCCAACTGTTCTCAATTCTGCCTCTTGAAGGTCATGTAAATATGTTGCTAGTTCTGCTTCATTAGCATCAAGTCCGGCAAGCCCACACGAAGAGATAGTATAAATCTTATTTTCTTCTTTGCTCTCATTATTTGCAATAACTTTATCCAACACCTTTATTAAAGGATAAACTGGTACTGCCCCATTTATTTGATTGCCATTCGTTTGGCTTACATCAGTGCTTAAAGTTGCAAGAGCAACCAAATTGCCATTGCTATCAAAAACACCGCCACCCGAATTACCTGGGCTTATCTCAACACTCATACTTATGACATCTTCATAAACATTGCTTAGATAACTTATCTCGTAATATGAGAAAGTGTTAGGAAGAGCATCCTCAATTGAAACGCTTTGCCAGCCTCTTACACTTTGATAATAATATTCGCTAACTGCCGTATATTCAACCATTTCATTATTATTGCGTACATAACCTGTAGTGAAATCATTTAAGTTTTGCAAGTTTAATGGCGAGCCAATTGTGAATATTTGTTCAATATCAAGCTTATCTTCGCTGTCACAATCTATCCATCTGTCAACCATTTTGACATAATTTAAATTTTCTTCTATATACAATATAGCCACATCATATTGGCTACTACCCCATAGATATTGTGCCTCATATTCATTTTCATCTTCTGTGATAATAGAAAGCTCAATATTTGAATAGTCTTCATTTTCAATCCATTCAATGACATGATAATTTGTCGCAATATAACTTCCCTTTGTAGCTTCAACATCTAAATCGCTGTAGCCACTGCTTTGTGAAGAATAGCCATTAGATGCTATGCACACTCCGCTTCCTTGAGAAGAATAATATGATTTTGATTCATTGTTATATCCATAAACCCTCACTGCAACACAGGCATTATCTCTATATAGCTTTGCTATATCATAGACATCCATATCTTCTGTTATGCTATCATTTAAACATGAAGTAAGTGAATATGTCCTTGAATCCTTTGGAAGAAGAAATTGTGTTGCTAAAAATGATAATAATAAAACCACAACCAAGACAGCAACGATTTGTATCCAACTACTTTTTTTCATATATTCTCCTTAAAAATAAAAGATACCATTCAAACAAGATGCAACTATATTTCAAATCATGAAATACTTTCTTAATTTAATAAAAGTA
>USKO01000080.1 GCA_900555365.1 uncultured Bacillota bacterium | reverse complement strand
GAAATTTTGCAGCTCCTGTTTCTTTCAATGAAGAAGAAAAACAAGACATTCATGAAAAGATAAAGCCTCAAATTGTTCCGAACGATACCGACAACGATAAAACCGATAACAATAAAAACCAAGTCATTCAAATCCTTCCAATAAAAGACAACAATAAAGAAACGAAAGACGACAATAGTAAAGAGATAAATAAAAATTTAGAAACTGAAACTTCTCTGACCTTCAATCTATTTAAACCATCTCATAAAGGTCGTAAAATTGATAAAGATGAGATAGATAAGAAGGATATTGAAGATAAATTTGGACATATGAAAGAAATCGTAATTCTTTATAACGCAAATTATTAAAACAATAAAAGATAGCATAAAACTTGCTATCTTTTATGTTGTATGATATACATCATACTATATATAGTAGTTAGGATGTCAGTTTATTTCGCAAGTTAGTTAGAATCTTGTTTTCGAGTCGCGAAACTTGCACCTGCGAAATCTTTAGAACCTTGGCTATTTCGCTTTGAGTTTTATCAAAATAATATCTAAGGAGAATAATCTTCTTTTCTCTATTATTAAGAGATTTTATAATTTCTTTTAATGCGATATTATCAATCATTTTCACATTATAATCATCATCACTTTCAATTCTATCAACCATACTAAGCGACTCTGTATCATCTTCAATAGGCGTATAAATTGATACCGGCATTTTTGCAGAATCCATAGCCATAATTATCTCTTGCTCTTCAACATTAAAATGTTTTGCCAGCTCTTCAATGCTTGGCTTTCTTTGATTCGCTATAACATAATTTTCAATAAACTTATTAATTTGCAAATTTAAACTTTTTAAAGCGCGTGATACTTTTATCACTCCGTCATCACGCATAAATCTTTTTATCTCTCCAATCACCATTGGCACAACATATGTTGAAAACTTTACTCCAAACTCAGCTTTAAAGTTTTTAATAGCTTTTAAAAAACCCATACATCCTAATTGATAAAGATCATCATATTCAACACCTTTATCTTTAAAACGCTTTATTAGGCTTTTAATCAATGGTGAATTTTCTTCTAGAAGCACCGTTTTTGCTTCCTGGTCGCCCTGCTGAGATAACTTTACCAAGCGCAAGATTTCTTCATTATCAAGCATTGTCCGCCTGCAAGAAACTACTTGTGCCAATTCGCTTTGTCATTGTAACCGTAAGGCCATTGCCACTTTCAACTTCGACGCTATCCATAAAACTTTCCATAACAGCAAAGCCCATTCCACTGCGTTCTTCGCTAGGTTTGGTTGTATAAAAAGGTTCGCGTGCCTTTGCTATGTCCTTTATTCCAATTCCATTATCCTTGACTATAATCTTGACTAAGTTGCCTTCTATCTCACATCTAAGCGTAACAGTTCCCAAGTGTTTGGGATATGCATGAACAACACAGTTCGTCACCGCTTCAGATACCGCTGTCTTTATATCACCTATCTCATCAAGTGAAGGATTTAATCCTACACAAAATGCAGCGACACATACTCTTGCGAAACTTTCATTGGCTGAAATTGCTTTAAAAGTTACTTCCATAAAATTTCCTTTATTCATCTTCACTCTCCTTTATACTATTTTGGGCATAATTTCATAGAGCCCTGTCATTTTAAATATCTTTTCGGCATGACGAGATGGATTGCATATAAAAATCGGAATGTGCCTTAATTTCATCTTTTTATATCTGCCAATTAGAACGCCTATACCCGTGCTATCCATAAATTCAAGTTCTGATAAATCAATGATGATTTGATTAAATTCACCTTGTGAAAATATTTCATCAAGCTTGTTGCGTGCATGAGTTGAAGAATTCTCGTCCAATTCACCACACAAAACTACATATAATGTCTTATTATATATTTTGCTTTTTATGTGCATCTTCTCCTCCTCTACTTATCTTGATAATAACATAATGTAAAACGCGAAAAATTTCTAATTTAAAAGAATAATAGATTATTTTAATGCTTTTATTTATACAAAAAAAGACGCAGCTGATGCGTCTTAAAAATTAAAATATTTGTATATTAAAACTAATCTAGATCTATATTGGCAAGTTTTGCTTGCGACTTTCCTTTTGAATAAGGAATAGTATATAATCTCCCATCTTTTATGAACTTACTTCCTGTATGAAAGAATTCTAATTTGATACTATTGTCTTTACACTGCTTTTGAATTTTTTTGACCCAATCAAAGTCAAGTACACGCGCATTTTTATAATTTTCTCCACTTATATATACCTTTTTGATTTTCTCAGTTTTCAAAATCTTATCAATATCCATTTCTTCAAGCATAGGAGATAAAAGTAGTGATATATTTTTAGTTGGAAGAGACGCAAGATATGGCATGCGCTCATCTAATCGCTTTTGATTTTCACAGGTAACTGCAAATTCAACATGGTTATAAAATTCAGTGAAATCTTTTGGAAGATTTGTCAAAATTCGATTAGCTCTTTTAGTAAATAAAGTGAATTGTAAATCTTGTCTTTCTTTAATCATCTTCCAAACATCATTTCGCCACTCGTCTGCCTCTTCAATAAAAAAATCTGATGTCAAACAAACTTGCAAGCTTTGTCCACTTTCAATTTTAAATTTGCCATATCTGTCTTTCTTAATGGGCAAATTAAAATCATTTGTCTTCTTGACAATATTTGAATCTACTCCTCTTACACTATCAAAATAGAACATATAGCAGTTTTGACAGCCTTCACTGTATTTATGACATCCATGCCAAGGATTATACATTATCATAATTTGATTATACCATAAATTAAAAAATAATAAAATAAATTTAAATTTTGTTGTTACAAATTGCAGTTTATTGTTAAAAGATCTTGAAATGTTCGTTTAAAAATAAGATATACTAACTATACACATGAAAATTTAAACATCTTAAATTGACACAGTTTTTTCATTTGTTATATAATAAATTTAACAACTTTTAGTTTTTTATCCCCAAAAAAAACAATGTCAATAAAAAAATCGCTATAGCTCTTTAATCTAAAGATTTATAACGATTTATAATCTTGGTGGGCAGGGATGGATTCGAACCATCGAAGTCGGAGACGACGGATTTACAGTCCGTTGCATTTGGCCACTCTGCAACCTACCCATATAAAATGCCCTTACGGGCAACTGTTTGGAGCTGGTGATAGGAATCGAACCTACAACCTGCTGATTACAAGTCAGCTGCTCTACCATTGAGCCACACCAGCAAATTTTTGTCCTAGCCTTAAGCTAGGACATTTTAGTGCATAAGCATTTCTCCGAGAGATGAATCAAATCTTCATTGAGTTAAAGTTAAATCACTTCGCTTCCGCCTTATGTCACTTATGGTAACATGCGGCGCTCTAACCCTATCTTTCAAGAGATTTGAGCTTCGCTTCCGCCTTATGTCACTTATGGTGCCCTAAGGTGGAATCGAACCACCGACACAAGGATTTTCAGTCCTTTGCTCTGCCGACTGAGCTATCAGGGCTTATTCAACTTTTTTATTTTCTTAATTTAACCCGTAGGTTATGGCGACTCGGATGGGGCTCGAACCCACGACCTCCAGCGTGACAGGCTGGCGTTCTAACCAACTGAACTACCGAGCCACAAATTTAATTTGTGATATTTATTTTACCACTACCGTCGTCACAAT
Source organism: uncultured Bacillota bacterium (assembly GCA_900555365.1). Taxonomy (GTDB): domain Bacteria; phylum Bacillota; class Clostridia; order Christensenellales; family UBA1242; genus Caccovivens. The sequence continues at coordinate 49 of USKO01000080.1, read as the reverse complement.
CAATAGTGGTGGGCCTTCAGGGACTCGAACCCCGGACCGACCGGTTATG
>USKO01000079.1 GCA_900555365.1 uncultured Bacillota bacterium | reverse complement strand
TCGGCTTCCGATAATATAATTATCACCTACCCTTAATGACACATTATATCTCTTAGCAAAATTTTTAAAAAAATTATCTCAATCATGATTTTTCATTTGTTTGAAAAAATTATTTGGATTGTAATCTTATTATTTAGATGAAGTTCCCTAAAGTTAAAGTCCTTAAATAAAGCACCAATCGTGGTGCTTTAAAATTATTCTCCGCCCTCTTCGCTTGAATCTCCAATCTTTAGCTGTCTGGCTTTTTTCTTTTTGTATGGCTCTTTTTGAGTGTCGTCCTGTGGATTTTTTTCTTCAATCTTAGGAGTTTCTTCGCTCTCTATTTGACTTGCCTCGACTTCACTATTTTCTTCTGCAGGTTTTTCTTCCTCTTGATCAGCCGCCATATCTTTTCCTTGCCTATATTCTGCCATGCGTTTAGCAGATTCTTGAGGAGAATATAAAATTATAGTTTGTTTATCTTGATATCCAATCTCCCCATTCATATTAGCAGATATTAAAGCTTTGCCAACCATCTCGTCAATTCTTCCATTATTGAAAGTTGAAACCTCACTATTATCAGCAAATAGATCTATCTTACCGTTATTGATCGTGCCCACTCTTCCGTTATTCAATAGATAAGTTATATTTCCATCAAGCATACTAACAAGATGAGCATTATTTTCAATTCCAATAATTTTACCGCTTATCATAGTAACAATTCTTGCTTTGTTTCTCACAAACATAACTTCGCCACTTGTAAGAGTTGCAAGTTCTGCCTTATCGTCTACAAAGCGAATAAAACCACCATTCATTGTGCCGATGCTTGCCTTACCTTTGACATAGTCAATGGTACAAGTATTGATGGTAGTAATTGATGCTTTGCCGCATACCATAGTTATTTTACCGCTTTTAAAAAGACCTATTTTAGCTTTGCCACAAAGCATGTCAATTTCGCCATTTTCAACCATCTGCACTTTTGCCTTGCCAGAAATCTCTTTAATAGTACAATTAAAGCATTCAAGGATAATAGCACTGCCTCCAATGAAAACATTTTGACATTTATTCAATATATGGACACCATTTGTCAATGTGAAGTTTGCCTCTTCATCATGGATAATTGGATCTATAATTTTATCGCCTTTCTTCAACATACACATATTGCCTCCGTAAGTTTCTACTATAACAATATATCACACTATTAAAATCTATGCAATTAATTAGCAAAAAAATAATAAAATTTTCTCAATATTAATCATATTATCTAATTGGCCCTGGTATTTATCTTCTCGTGCAATATCTTCAAAAAATACCCTTCTTGCATACACAAACTTTAATCTTATACCCTCATAAGTTAATAATTCAAAGTCGATTTTTAAATTATACGCTGTGTTTAATTTTAGTTTCTCTATCTTCAAAATTCTTTAAAATAGATGTAAAATTTAGTTGACATGTCAACTATGATTTGCGTATAATCTTATCTATGAATGGTTTTTTCATCAGAACAATAGTTGCTATAAAAAAGAATTTGCAAAGCTATTTAAATGAAAAGTTTAAGGAGCTCAATTTGAGTAGCTCTGAAATCTTTATTATGCATCTATTATACATAGAAAACTCACCATCGCAGAGCAAACTCGCGCATCTTCTTGAATGTGATAAATCTCATGTCAATAGGATTACATCTAAACTTATTGACAAAAATTTAATTTGTTATTCAGATGATCAAAATCAAAATGACAAGCATATACGTAACATTGGTCTTAAACTAACCCCTCTTGGAGAAAGCTATGCAAAAAAATTTGATCATGAAATCAAAAAATCAATTAATATGTTAAATTCGGGCATTACTAAAAAAGAAGAAGAAATTACAAAACGCGTACTACTCAAAATGCTCAATAATTCTTATTCTATAAAACAAAATGGAGAAATAAAAAATGTTTAAACTTTTTAAATACTTAAACTGGAAAGAATGGATTTTACTCGTTTTAACTTTATGTTTTGTTGCAGGTCAAGTATGGTGCAATATTTCGCTGCCACAGTGCACTTTAAAAATAAGCGAATACCTACAAATGCCAGATATATCACTCTATTGGACTGATATCGTTTGGTCATGCGTTGAAATTCTTCTCTATGCATGTGGAGTTATTTTATGTGCAATAGTTGCTAGTTACTTAGCATCATTTGTCATTACAAATCTACTTGCTCGCGTTCGAGGAAAGGTTTTCCATAAAGTTAACCAATTTTCTTCTGAAGAAATCAATAAATTTTCCATCCCTTCACTTATTACTCGCTGCACAAATGATATAACTCAGCTGCAACAAGTACTGGTTACCCTTTTAACACTTGGTCTGCAAGCACCACTCACCGCTATTTTAGCGATAATAAACATTGTTGATATTTCTAAAAGTCATTCAGCCCTTCAACTTTCATGGGTAAATGTCGTTTCTGTGGTAGCGATATGCATTGTTGTTTCAATTATTATTTTAACTGTTGTTCCAAAATTTAAGAAAATACAGAAAACGACTGATGATTTGAACCTTGTCACAAGAGAAAATCTGACCGGACTTAAGGTTGTCAGAGCAAACAGTGCTGAAAAAAGCCAAGAGGAAAAATTTGATAGGGTCAACACTAGATTTGCAAAACTTGAGCTCTATGTGAGCAAAGTCCTTTCTGTCATTGAGCCCAGCTTAACCTTGATCATGAATGCAACTTCACTTGCAATAGTTTGGATTATTGGCTTGCTTGCGGGAGAAAATCCAGCTCTTTTAACAATAATGAGTGCATTTACTCAATATTCAATCTTCATTATTATGGGCTTTACTTCTCTTTCGGTACTCTTTATGTTTGTACCTCGTGGTGTAGTCAGTGGGCGACGAATTAACGAAGTACTTCAAACAAAGATTGTTTTAAAAGATGGAGAAATTGTATCTCCTAAAGAAAAAGGAACAATTGAATTTAAAAATGTATCTTTTCAATATAATGAGGCTGATGCTCATGTTCTTAATAATATTTCCTTTAAAGTGAGCCGTGGTCAAACGATTGCTTTTATTGGATCTACTGGAAGCGGAAAAAGTACGCTAATCAATTTGATACCAAGATTTTATGATTGCACTGAAGGCGAAATTTATGTTGGTGGAGTCAATGTGAAGGATTATTCACAAGAACAGCTTCATAATCTCATAGGCTATGTTCCTCAAAAAGGTATGCTTTTTAGCGGAACTGTTCGAGAAAACATTTGCTATGGAAAACAAGATGCCACAGATGAGCAAGTAGATCAGGCGATAAAGATATCTCAATCTAATTTTGTATATAACTTCCCTGAAGGACTTAATTATCACATCTCACAAGGCGGAAAAAATGTTTCCGGTGGACAAAAACAAAGGTTGTCTATAGCAAGAGCCATAATAAAAGATCCCGACATTTTAATTTTTGATGACAGCTTTTCTGCTCTAGATTATAAAACAGACAAAATTGTTCGTCGAAATTTGAATAAAGCTTATAAAAATACCACTAAGGTAATAGTAGCGCAGCGTATTGGTACAATAATGAATGCAGACCAAATCGTAGTGCTAAACGAGGGTAAAATTGTAGGAATGGGCAAACATAAAGATCTGCTCAAAAACTGCTCTATCTATAAAGAAATAGCATTATCTCAATTATCAAAGGAGGAATTAGAAAATGGCTAACGCAGCAAAATATTACGGAACTGGTAGAAGAAAACACAGTGTTGCCAGAGTATATTTAGTA
>USKO01000078.1 GCA_900555365.1 uncultured Bacillota bacterium | reverse complement strand
CTTTTTGTCAATTATCTTCAATGATAATTTATAGATAAACAATATATAAAAAAAGATCTTTAGAATTTTTTTCTAAAGAACTTTATTTTTTAATACCTTATTATCCTACAATAGAATAGGCGTTAATTGTTAGTGGCGCTACGATACAAACTATAAATAGCGAAAACATTACAATTGCAATTTGTATACTAAATGCTGACTGCTCGTTTTTAATCAGTTTTACAATCTCAATAATAAGTCCACTTAAAGACAAAATAAATGCAATAAAAAACAGTGAAATCGATGCGTGGTGAATAGCAAGAGTATAACTGACTAAAGGCATAAATACAACCAGCAAGCTTAAAAGCAAGGATAGTAATGAAAGTGGCAAAGATATGTACTGCAAACTAAAGGCTTTTCTGAAAAAATTTGTAGATTTTGTTTTATCGCTCATAATTCCCTCCATAAATGATACAAAAATATCTATGAAAATATTTTTATTTATGTGAAATTTAAAAGCCTTTAAATTTAGATTTTAAAAAAAATAAAAAATCGACATTGACTTAGTCATGCCGATTTTTGTTTTATGCTCTATTGTAAAGGGCATTTGTTAGAACTATTCCGCCATCAATTGCAGCTGAGATTATTAGCCAAATTGTAGCAAGAAGAACTATGATGTAAATAATTCTTTCAATAACTCTATTCCCCATACATATGAAAGCAACTAAATTGAAGTTAAATAATCCAACAAGTCCCCAGTTTAAGCCGCCAATCATAAGAAGAATGAGAGCTATATAATTTGCAATAATCATATTTTTAACCTCCTAATATTAGCATGGCTAAAAATATAAATATTATGCTAACTTATTTGATTACCCTTTCTATCAAAGCTGGCATCTATCTCGCCGCCACCATAACACAGTCCATTTTCGTCATATAAAACAACATATTGCCCCGGCGTTATAGCTCTCTGTCTTTCTTTAAAGTCAACACGAATATGATTTTGATCTATAATCTTTACAGTTACCTTTTGATCAGGCTGACGATATCTAAATTTCGCATAGCAATCAAATTCTTGAATTTCAGGTATCTTTGGAATCCAGTTCATGCCACTTGCTAGAAGATAATCGCTGTATAGAAGCTCATCCTCGCCCTGCGAAACATAGAGAATATTATTTTTTAAATCTTTCTTTACAACAAACCATCTCTCGCCATTTCCACCTTTGCGTCCGCCAATGTTAAGTCCGCGTCTTTGGCCTAAAGTGTAATACATAAGTCCATCATGCTCGCCTACCACTTCTCCATTTAAATCTAATATTTTTCCTTTTTGAGCTGGCAGATAATCTTTGAGGAAATTTTTAAAATTACGCTCACCAATAAAACAAATTCCAGTGCTGTCCTTTTTATCTGCATTGACAAGATCTAATTTATGAGCAATTTCTCTTACCTTTGGTTTGTCTATGTTTTCTAATGGAAAAATTACGCTTGCAAGTTGCTCCTGATTAAGTTGATTGAGAAAATATGACTGATCTTTATTTAAATCATCTGCTTTTGCAAGATAATATAATCCATCCTTCTCTATCTTTTTAGCATAATGGCCGGTTGCTATCTTGTCCGCTCCAAGTTTTTTTGCTTGTTCTAGAAAAGGTCCAAATTTGACCTCACGATTACATAGAACATCAGGATTAGGAGTTCTGCCCTTTTTATATTCATCAAGGAAATATGAAAACACTCTTTCATAGTATTCTTTAGAATAGTTGACGGAAAAATAAGGTATTCCTATCTTATTGCATACCCTCTTTACATCTTCATAATCCTCTTCTGCCGTGCAGCTGCCATCTTTTTCCTGCCAGTTTACCATAAACAGACCAATGACATCATGCCCTTGCTCTTTTAAAAGATATGCCGCTACCGAGGAGTCTACGCCTCCGCTAACTCCCACTACTATTCTCATTTTTTGCTCCTCTTTTTAGATTTAGTTTTATTTTGTTTTTCTTCCTCTTTCCAAGCATATGGGTTGTATAGTTTGTCATCATCAAGAATATCTTTACCTTGTTTTATGGCAGAAACAGATTTTTTATCATTTGCTGGCTGTTGAGTTTTCTCTTGGCTTTCGATGTTCTTTTGTTTATCTTTTAATTCTTTCTCCTCAACTGCCAAACTTAAAATGCTGCTGTCCGCGTTTGATTCAACATTGATTTGAGTCTGATTTATATCTGCCTCTTTTTCTTGATCTAAAATGATTTCAGTGTTTTTTAAGTCTATCTCATTTTCAAGGTCCTCTATCTTATCAACAGAGCCCGTGATGTCGATTGCAATTGGCACTTTAAATTTCTTTAAAATTATCATTACGACATCCCATGGCCACATAAGCATCACAATTCCGCATATTGTTGAGAATGTTCCAAGCAAAGCTCCATCGTCTATCGCCATTAAAGGAGTATTAAAAACTACCAATAGAAAAATTGCGATCATGTCAACTAAAATTATGCTCCCTCGAACATATCTTCCCACATAAAAACAATGGGCTCCAAGTGGACCTAAAAAAATCGATAAAAGCAGTAATTTAATAAAACTCACATCACTTGGAAGACGAGTAGATTTTAAAATAAAATCCCGCTCTCCTTTTTTCATGAGTTTTTTCGCGTCCTTATTAGTTGCTATATCAAGCCGCGAAAAAATCAGTCCACAATCAGGACATTTAGGAGCGTCCTCATACACTTTTAGTCCACATCTAGGACAAGTGACTTTCTTTGGAATATGTGACAACTTTTGCATGACTACAATATATCAAAATTGCTGCTTATTGTCAACTTTTCGCCTCCAACTTTTCTTTTGTCTTATTGAAATAAATATAACTTGCGTTATCATCTGGAATGCTTCGTAAAACATCTTCAAAATAGTAGCCCGCCTTATCAAATTCCCTGTTATTGTAAAGAATGACACCTTTTTCAAAAATATTTTTATTTTTGATAAGCTTTGTAGCATAATCTTTTGGATAAGCTGATAAATCTTCAAACACTAAAATCTCTTCATCACTGCCATTAAAAGAACCTAGATATCTGTAATCAATATGATAATGAAGTGCTAGGTTATCTAGTATCGCCTTACTAAAAACAATTTTCCCTTTCATGAATTTTGCGATTTCGCTTATTTTGTTGACTACGCTAAGGCTAGAAATAATTGTTGGCACTTTCTCCTCTTCTGATTTGACCGCTAAAACTATTTCGCCGTAATGCAAAGCAATTTGTACAAAGATGTTTGACTGTCGCCTATTTCGCCCATACACCGTTCTGAGAATATTTCGGCTGCAATCAAGAGCACTGTCAGCTTTGGTAAATACCGCAACAATTGCATCTCCAATAAATTTATCTATGAAGCCTCCGCACTTTTTTACAATAGGAGTAATGCTATTCATGTAAGCATTGATAATTTCAAATTGATCTTCAAGCCTGGTTGAATTTGAAGAATTATCTGTCAGTTTAATTATCGCAACTACGCCGCTTTTCTTAACCTGTTTTTCTCGCTCAAGAATTTGCACTCCATCTCTGCCTATAAATTTATAAATTTGACGAGGCAGCGAATTTTTATCACTATAATTTAAGCTTTTCAAACTGTTATCTTTGATCTTATAGTTATTATTGATTTTATTAAGAGAATGCTCAATGCTTTTAAATTGTCTCCCTCCTCCTAGTTTCAAGTTTTCCTCTTTGACTTTGCCATCGCCAAGCCTTGATACAATGTGCT
>USKO01000077.1 GCA_900555365.1 uncultured Bacillota bacterium | reverse complement strand
AAAGTAACCTTTATTTCAAATCCGCACTCTATCAACAAATCTTTGCTTGATATGGCGAAAGAAAATGCCAGAGAATATCTTGAAAAGCATATTGAAAAAGAAAAACTTAAATACAATAATACAATAGGCGCAATTAAATCATTAAAGGAGAAGCTTGGCTTAAAAGAAATTCCTGCGCGAATTGAATGCTATGATATATCTAATATCAGCGGAACTAACAAAGTATGCTCAATGGTAGTATTTAAAAACGGTGAGCCAAGCAAAAAAGATTATCGCAAGTTTAAAATCAAAACTGTGAAAGGCTCAAATGACTTTGCTTCTTTGAAAGAAGCTTTAACAAGGCGCCTTAAACGGCTTATAGATCAAAATGGAGAGAGCTTCAAAGAAAAACCAAATCTTATAATCATTGATGGTGGCAAAGGTCAACTCTCTTCATGCTACGAAATTTTGCAAGAATTTAATTTAGAGGCAGATATAGACATGATTAGTCTTGCAAAACGGATTGAAGAGGTGTTCTTTCCAAATCATCCAAATCCCCTCTTATTAAAAGTTGGAAGCATTGAACTTCGCCTCTTGCAAAGAATCAGAGATGAGGCTCATCGGTTTGCTATAACCTATCATAGAAACATTAGAACAGCAAAGCAAACACAGTCTGTGCTTGAAAACATAAAAGGCGTTGGGCCTAAAAAGAGAGATGCTCTTCTCAAGGCCTTTGGAACAAGTGAAGAGGTCGCAAAAGCTGATATTGACCTGCTTCAAACTGTCCCTGGAATTGATCCTGGAACAGCTTCGCGAATATATTTTTATTTTCAAAACCATCCTATTGATTATAACCCTGAAGAATAAATACTTTGAAGGCAATGCAAGTTGTCTTCATTTTTTATTTATTTAAAATCATCAAAATAACAAAAATGCTAAATCTTTCTTCAAATTTGTTTTTATTTTTTGTTTTATTTGGAAATAATTTGAGTAATTGTTATACTATCTTTTAGGAGGGATGTAAATGAGAAAAATAACAATGGTTCAATACGGTTGTGGAAAGATGAGTAAGTACACAATGCGTTATGCTTTAGAAAAAGGCGTCAAAATTGTAGGGGCTTTTGATATTGATCAAAGCAAAATTGGAAAAGATATCTCTACAATTATTGGCTGCAAAGAAAATCTAAATGTAAAAATTCAAGATGCTAAAGATTTTGACAATTTCTTAAAGAAACACTCGGTAGATGTCGCTATTGTAACTACAACTAGTCTCTTCGCTGAAAACTACCCTATCTATGAAATCTGTGCTAAAAATGGCGTCAATGCGATTTCTACTTGTGAAGAGGCATTCTATGCGCAAAATTCAAGTCCAAAACTTGCGAAAAAGTTAGATAAACTTGCTAAAGAAAATGGATGCACAATTTGCGGAAGCGGCTATCAAGATGTTTTCTGGGGCAATCTTATTAGTGTTATAGCAGGAGCTACTCACAAAATTACCACTATAAGAGGCAAGTCTTCATACAATGTTGAAGATTATGGCATTTCTCTTGCAAGAGTTCACGGAGCTGGGCTTAGCCAAGAAGAATTTGAAAAACAGGTGGCTGTCAACGATGAAATCAGTGAAGAAGAGAGAAAGAAGATCATTAATCAAGGAAAATTTGCTCCAAGTTATATGTGGAATGTCAATGGATGGCTTTGCTCTAAACTAGGATTACATGTGACTAGTCAGACGCAAAAGAGTATTCCACAAATCGCAAAACGAAATATCCATAGCACAACTTTAGAGATGACCATTCCAAAGGGACACTGCACTGGCATGAGCGCTGAGGTTACTACTCATACAAAGGAAGGCATTACAATCATTTCACAGTGCATTGGAAAGGTCTATGATAAAGATGAATTTGATTGCAATGATTGGACTATTGAAGGCGAACCTAACACAAGAGTGGTTATAGAGCGCCCGTCCACTGTTGAACTTACATGCGCTAGCGTGATCAATAGAATAGTTGAAGTGCTTTGTGCTGAGAGCGGATATACAACAACAGATCAGATGTGTGAAAATTATTACAAAGTTTTACCACTCAATAAATATGTTGAAGAAGTTGATGTAGATCAGATATGTTGCGAGGGACATGAGCACTGTCACCATGAAGATCACAAATAAAAGGATTGCAAATGAACAAAGGATATTTTATTACATTTGAAGGCGGCGAAGCTTGCGGAAAGTCCACACAGATCGCCAAACTCAAAAATCTTATAGAAAATTCAAAGTATAAAGACCAATTTATATTTGTTAAAGACCCAGGTCAAAGTCCTCTAGGAGAAGACATAAGAAAGATATTATTATTCACTAAAACACAGCCAGAGGTGCTAAGCGAACTCTTTCTTTATCTCGCATCTAGAGTTGAACTAGTAAAAAAGATAATTTTGCCTGCGCTAAATCAAGGAAAAGTTGTTATTTCTGATAGATTTTATGACTCTACTGGTGCCTATCAAGGCTTCGCAAGAAATATTCTTCCAATTGAAGAGATCAAGCATCTGGCAGACCTGTCTACTTGCGGCGTTAAACCAAACTTAACCTTTTATATGAAGCTCTCCCCTAAAGAAGCATTCAAACGCAAGGGCGATATGCAACTTGATCGAATTGAACTGGAAGGAGATCAATTTCATGAAAATGTTAAAAAAGGCTATGACTATTTAGCTGAACATAACAAAGAAAGGTTTTTTGTGATTGACGCATCAAAGTCTATTGATTCAATTTTTGAAGAAATAAAGACGCAGTTAAATAATAAACTTAATATAAAGCTATAAAAATTAAAAAATGCAAACGGCAAATTAAAAAAGACTTTATCAGTAAAGATAAAGTCTTTTTTTGTTCTTCTACTTTTTTAATTAAAACTTGACATCATTAAGAAAATAAGCTAATATAGTCTAAACTTCCTCGAGGTCTTAAATGACAGTGCCGCATTGCAGTGGGCACCACGGCAAAAAAGCCTTGAAGTTATATAGCAAATTGCTATATGGTATTAAAAAATACCGGCTAGTTTTGCCAAAAAAAGCGCTCAAAAAGAGCGCTTTTTAATTTGCATTATAAAAATCTTTGAAATTAATCTTTATATCATCTTCACTTACTATTGTTACAATTGGCCTAACTTTTAAGAACTTTTGGTATATTTCATTAGCCTCTTCATATGTAATATTTTTGACTTTTTTGAAGAATTTTTTACTTTCGCGCTTTGTAAGTATATCACCAAATTGATCATATTGGGAATAAAGATTGATTGCAAGATTTCTCACTTTTTTGTTGTCTAGATTTACCATGCCAATTATTTTTTTCTTATGCTTATCAAATAGATTTTTATCAAGCGGCTGTGACAATATTGTTTTAAGCTCTTTAAATTTATCTATAATCTTTTGAAGATTGTTTTGTTGGCATTCAATTGTAATGAATACACTTTCATATATGTTATGATAACAAAACTCACCACTCGCACCATAACAAAGATTATTTTTATCTCGATAAAAGGAAAAAATCTGCTCATATAAAACTGACGACAATATATTAAAAATGGCTGTGTTATAACGCGATTTGTTCTCACAGTAATTATAATTCAAACTAAAATATGCCTTGCCCTTTTCGTCAGGTTTAACTTTAATGGCTCGCGTTCTGGCTTTATAGCCCAAAAATTGGTTAAAATCAAATCCGACTCTGCCATTATCTTTGATCCTTGGATTTATGTATTTTTCAATTAGACGAAGCGCTTCTCTCTTTGTGATATTTCCAGCTACCGAGACTACTAAATTCTCTTTATT
>USKO01000076.1 GCA_900555365.1 uncultured Bacillota bacterium | reverse complement strand
ACCCATGAAAAATCAATATAATATTATTCTTTCCTTAAATTAAAAAAACTCTATCAATAAGATAGAGTTTTTTAAAATTCACAATATTTTAAAGCAAAATGCAAATTACTCCGCCTTTACCTTCATTTACAATGCGAGTAAGCGTTTTTCTCATCTTTCTTTGAGCTTCAACAGGCATCGTTACAATTTTAGATGCAATATTATCTCCAACTAAGTTATACAAGCTCTTGCCAAGTATGTTGGTATCCCAAATTGCCTGCGGATCATTCTCAAACTGCTCTACAAGGTTTTTCGCTAAATCTTGACTTTGATCTTCCGTTCCAACTAGCGGCGTAACCTCTGTCTCAACATCAACTCTCATGATGTGCAGGCTTGGCGCTGATGCTTTAATCTTAACTCCAAATCTACTTCCCTGCTTGATAATTTCTGGCTCGCCAAGTTCAAGTTCATCGCGTGAAGGCTCTACAATGCCATAGCCAGTTTGTTTAACCTCTTCAAGAGCTCCTTTAAGTTTATCGTATGCTTTCTTGGCAATAGCGAGCTCTTTAATATATCCAATAAGAGCGAAGTCGTCCTCAATCTCAAAACCACACTCTTGAGATAATACACGATAGAAGAGATCATCCTTAGGGATTATATCAAATCTAATTACACCATTTCCGGCATCTATTGAAGATACTGTGATAGGTTCAAAACATGCGCTTTCAGCAAAGGCAATTTGATTTTTATCAGCATCGCTAAGTTTAATCATCTTGCTTCCAATTCTTCTCATTTCATTTGCAATTTCAGAAATAATTTCGCTGTCATAGTCAAGGGCTCTCAGCCACTTTGGCATTTGGATTTGCAGCGATGTGACAGGAAATTCCATCAAAATATTTTCAAAGATTTTGTCAACATCGTCCTCTTTTAGTTCTGCAGCATTTAAAGCAATAACTGGAACATTGTATTTTTCATTCAGCGCAGAAACCAGCTTCTTGCTATCACTACTATTTGGAGATTTACAATTTAATGCAATTACAAAAGGCTTGCCGCATGCCTTAAGCTCATTTACCACTCTCTCCTCAGCCTCAAGATAACTGCTTCGTGGTAGTTCTGTCACTGAGCCGTCTGTAGTGACAACTATGCCAATAGTTGAATGCTCGTTGATAACCTTGCTTGTGCCAAGTTCTGCAGCTTCTTCAAAAGGAAGCTCATCTTCTGACCAAGGAGTTTTAACAAGTCTAGGCTTATTGTCTTCGATATGTCCCATTGCGCCCTGTGCAAGATATCCCACACAGTCAATCATTCGAACTTTCATATCTGCGCCAGCCACTTTGATTTTTACCGCCTCATTTGGTACAAATCTAGGCTGAGTAGTCATAATCGTTTTTCCATCTGCGCTTTGAGGAAGCTCGTCAATAGTGCGTTCTTTAGCGTTCTTTTCAGTGATATTAGGAAGTACTAATTTTTGCATAAATTGAGTGATGAATGTAGATTTACCAACTCTAACAGGACCTACAACACCTATATATATATCACCATTAGTACGAGTTTTAATATCATCATAAATTTGGAATTTTTCCATAATATACCTCCAATGATACACCTCTATTCTATGAAAGAAAACTTTTATTTAGAACGGGCAATGAAAATATATTATTTTTTCAAAAGAAAGAGTTCGCTAACGCATGAAATATTTCTTGAAAATTTTATAATTCTATAAGAAATTTTAGAAATATATATTGCTGACAGAGGGATGATTAAAAAATATGCCACTTAAAGTGACATATTTTTATTTATTTTTTTAAATCATTTTTAAGAATCGACATTTTTATATTTAATTTTAATCTTCTATATTTTCTTCGCCTGCGTCTTGACTCTTTTGCGGGGATGACTGATTATCTTGCGAAGACTCTTTTTCGTTGTCCTCTGACGGAGATACTTCGCTTACTTCAATTACAATCTCGCCTTCTGGTTTGTGATTTACATCAGCTTCGTCGATGATCTCTTCGCCCTTCTTATGACAGAAGACCTTTTTTAGCTTGCCTTTGAAATCGACCTTGCTTTCAGTATGATTTATAAGTCTTGAAATATTGCCTCTATGTTTAAAAATTGTAAGAGCAAGTAAGAACCATATAATTGCCGTTATCGCCCAAGCCAGGTACACTCCTTCCACCCACACATAGATTGTATAGGCAATTGTAAGTCCTCCAATATAGATAAATGAAATCACACTGCCATAATCAATTATTATAAGAAGTACAAAGCAAACAGCAAACCAAGCAAGAGCTACATACCACAGATTTGAAAATAGAAAAATTCCAGCAAAAGTTGCAACGCCTTTGCCGCCTTTAAACTTTGACCAAACTGGGAAGTTGTAACCAAGCATTAAAAATAATCCGCTGAAGAAATATATACCCTGCCCAAACTCAGGATAAATAAGTTTGAAAGCAAGACAGCATAGCCCCGCCTTCACCACCTCAGCAATAAAGGTGGCAAGTGCTAGACCAAAGCCAAAATTCCTAAGCATATTCATTGTGCCAGGATTGCCACTTCCAAGTTTGGTGATATCTTTATGTCTTCCGTACCATGCAATTATCTTTGAAAAGTTTATAGTTCCTATAAAATATGAGATAAATGCCACAAGAATAAATATCAGCGCATTAACCATTATTCTTCTCCTTTGCCTTTAATAATAAATCTAATTGGAGTCCCGCGTAAATCCAGTCTTTCTCTAAAACGATTTTCGAGATATCTTCTATATGAAAAATTGATTAACTTAGCATCGTTTACAAAGAGTACAAAGGTCGGAGGACAAACCGATGTTTGAGTTATATACTTAATCTTTGTTTTGGTTGTACCCTTAGAAGGCGGCTCAAAATTGAGAATTGCATCGTGCAGAATATTATTTAAAAGCCCAGTAGTTATTCTTCGCGAAGAATTTTGATAAACCTCCTCTGCAAGCTGCATGATCTGTCCCACGCTTTGTCCAGTGAGTGCGGATACATATATTGTTTGATAATAGCTCATAAAGCTTAGATCTTGTGCGAGCTGTTTTTCAAAGTTCTCCTTTGATTTAGATTTTATATCCCATTTGTTAACTACTATCACTGATGGCTTACCTGCCTCGTGTACATATCCTGCAATACGCACATCTTGCTCAGATAATTTTTCTTCACTCCCGTCAATTACAATAAGCACAATATCAGCCTCGTCTATTGCTGACATAGTCCGTAGTACGCTATATCCCTCAACCGACTCGCGCTCCACACTACGCGCTCTACGCAAGCCCGCAGTATCTACAAGAGCATAATCTTTTTTGTTGTATTTAAAAGGAACAAGAACGCTATCCCTGGTTGTCCCTTCAATTTCGCTTACAACCACTCTATCCTTGCCAATAAGTTTATTGACAAGCGAACTTTTCCCGACATTTGGTCTCCCCACAAGAGCCACTTTGCAATATTTACTATCATCTTGATCTACTCTTTCTTGAAAGTTACTTGCAATAGCATCAAGAATATCGCCTATGCCTTTACTTTGCATAACTGATAGCGGATAAGGATGACCAAGTCCAAGGCTATAAAAGTCATATGTGTTTTCGACTTCAAATCGGTCTAGTTTATTGACAACAAGCACTACCGGTTTTTTGCTTCTGTGTAAAATTGCCGCCACCTCTTCATCATTAGCTGTCACGCCAACCCGTCCATCTACCATAAATACGATTACATCGGCCTCTTCAATTGCAATTTTCGCCTGCTTTTTTATATCAGTTTGGAATTTATCGTCACTGGTTGAGTCTATTCCTCCAGTATCAACCAAGATAAAAGAATGCCCACTCCACTGGCCTTCTGCGTAGATCCTATCTCGCGTAACTCCTGGCGTGTCA
>USKO01000075.1 GCA_900555365.1 uncultured Bacillota bacterium | reverse complement strand
CGTCAGCTCGTGTCGTGAGATGTTGGGTTAAGTCCCGCAACGAGCGCAACCCTTGCCATTAGTTACCAGCAGTGAGATGGGGACTCTAATGGGACAGCCGTAGATAATACGGAGGAAGGTGGGGATGACGTCAAATCATCATGCCTCTTACGTCTTGGGCTACAAACGTGCTACAATGGGTATAACAAAGAGAGGCGAGACCGCAAGGTGGAGCAAACCTCAAAAAGATACTCTCAATTCAGACTGGGGGCTGAAACTCGCCCCCACGAAGCCGAAGTTGCTAGTAATCCCAAATCAGAATGTTGGGGTGAATGCGTTCCCGGGTCTTGTACACACCGCCTGTCAAGCCATGAGAGTTGGGGGGACCCAAAGTCGGTGAGCTAACCCGCAAGGGAGGCAGCCGCCTAAGGTAAAACCAGCGATTGGGGTTAAGTCATAACAAGGTAGCGGTATCAGAAGGTGCCGCTGGATCACCTCCTTTTAAAGAGAGAAAGTCGACTTAGGCTGGAAAGCCTATGACAGAGTACAAGGATGAGAGAAACTCATCCCCTGGCTAACTTAAACGAAGTAAAATAACTATTTAATGAATAAAAGAAGCACGGACACCCGTGCTTTTTTTGTGTGCATTATGCACTTTTTATCGTTAATTTAAATTAAAATCCCATACTTTATCTGTTCCATAATGCAAAACTATCATTTGATCAATTTCTATTTTTTACTTTTTCTTCATTTAGTTTTAAACAATTAAATACACAGATTATCGCAAAGCTATAATATAATCGCTTGATAAAGTATGGGCTATTATGTTAAAATAAAAAATAATTCCGAAATATAAAAAAATGTCGAGTGAAGAGAAAATGTAAGGGGAAATCACGGAGTGCGAAGAAGAAAATATGGAATGCAAAAGCAATAAAATATGCGAAAAGATTTTTAAAAATTTAAAAGCCAATCATGACAAATTGATTGAATATGGATTTAATTTGCAAAAAAATGGCTATTTTTATCAAAAAAAATTAAAAAATGATGAATTTTGTTTAAATATTCAAGTCGAGGACAATGTCGTCAAAACAAAAGTAGTTGAAAAGGAAACAGGCGAGGAATATATTCTCTTTCTTTTAGACGATGCTGTTGGCGAGTTTGTCATAGGGCTTCGCAGCGAATATGAAAAGGCGCTTGACGACATAGCACAAGCTTGTTTTGATAGGGAGGTCTTCACTCTGCCTATGACGCAAAAGATCATTTCCTATGTCAAGAAAAAGTATAATAATGAACTTGAATATCTTTGGGAGAAATTCCCTAAAAATGCAATTTGTCGCAGAGATGATAATAAAAAATGGTATGCCGCTTTTATAAAAATTCCTAAAAGCAAGCTTGGAAATTTTTCTCAAGAAGAGGTGGAAATTCTCGATCTGCGCGCCAACAGCGAAGATGTTGAGAGGCTGATAGATAATAAGACCTTTTTCCCAGCATATCACATGAATAAAAAATCATGGATTACAATATCTTTAAATGATATCAAAGATGAAACAATTTTATATGAGCTGATTGATAAAAGTTATATGTTAGCAGCAAAAAAGTAGCAAGGAAACTTGCTACTTTTTTTATTTTAGGCAAAATTGTTTTTCTTGCCCCTCAAGCTTTACAGCACATCAATAATAGAAGTAGGGCTGTAGAGAACACTCTTGCGATCTTTGAAGATATCAAACTGTTTGGAAGAAGAGGATGTAGAATAATAAAGCAAAAGTCCAATTATCAAATCTTCGACAATAGTTTTGCCGTCATGCCGCAAAAGCCTGTCAAGCTCTTTTTTATACTCCTCATGATTTTTAAGGAACTTTTCTATCTCAATTTTAAAATTGAGATAGTTTATTGATCTAAGTATATCGTCAAGATTATCTTCACAGTATAGAGTTTTAACTTTAACTACTTTGAATAGCTCTTGATAAAGGTCATTTACAAGAAAAGCCCTTACCTCATCAGTAGGATAGAGATATTGTAATAATTTTTGATAATATTTCATATTTCCCTCCCAAACTTAAAATTTATCTTTTCCCAGCTCTTCCAGTTTAATATATACCAGACTGCCATCTTCCTTGTTATAGATAAGCCCATCTTTAAAAAAGAAATTGGCAAGGCAAAGGTCTTTTAAGTATACCTTAAGATCGTCCAAATCTCTAAGTAATATCTTATTGATTTTGATTTTATCTTCACTTTTCCCATAACCAAAGTCATGGCCTCTAACATAATTATTGCTATCTTTCATACATTTACTCCTTTTATTTTTCCACTTGAAACATCTTTTGTACACAGCCTTCTATCACAGAAGGCTTTTTTGTAGATATTTTAATCTTATTATTATTTTCTAAAGCAATAATAATTTCATTATCAAAGAATTCAATATCGTTGAATACTTCTTCTTGAAAAATTATTTTTAAAAATTCTATAACAAAATCTTTTCCCATATCACACTCCTCATCTAAATTGTAACGCTTTCGCCTAGGCCTATTAGTTACACGAATACATTGTAACACAAATTCCTATAATATTCAAAGTATAAAGGACATTAAGTTTTGTCTTTTTATGTCGAATAAAGGGGATAAAATGAACGAATTTCATGAAATTTTGAAAGATTTAGTCTTGGATACCGGGTTATCATTAAGACAACTTGCCAAAGAAAGTGGTGTTTCGGCCATGCAATATAGCAGATATCTCAAGGGTAGTTTGCCTACGATTGATGTGGCTTTGAGGATTGCAAAATATTTTGATTGTTCGCTAGATTATTTGTTTGGACTTGATGATAAGAAAAATGTTTTAAAGTATAAAACATATAATTATGATCTATCAAATTTTCTAGACAAATATTTTTCTCTACTTAAAGCGAATAACATTTCTCATTATAAATTTGCAAAAAGTCAGTCGTTTGACGAAAGTATTATAAGAAAATGGAAAAATGGTAAAGTTCCAAGACTTGATGTGATTTACACAATTGCATACAATTTAGGTGGATCTATAGATGATTTGGTAGGTAGATATTGATAGAATTAAGCTTTAGTATTTGAATATTATCTTTTGTAAATTTAGCTGTCTGTTTAGGCAGCTTTTTTATTGTCAAAATTAGATAAAAATCTTGCTTGTAGAAATTTTGACTTTGTTTTTATCAAGCGAGACAACAATGCTGTTTTTATAGACCCTGATCTCATTTTCAATCTCTTCGCTAAAAACAGCCTTGAATAGCTCCATAACAAAAGACTCTTTCATATGCCCTCCTTCCCATTCTCTTATCATTATATCATGGTTACATGTCGCATCGCAAGCAAAAAATCCTGTAGAACTGATAAAATTTATGAGTAATAGGGGGTTAAAATGTCGCATTTTGTCGATACTCTTCAAGAAGTTTTACTTGAAAACCTCAAAATCATCGATGAAGCTTCAAAAAACAAGAATAAAATAGTGGGTATACCTACGGGATTCAAAGAGCTCGACGAAAAAACAAGCGGCCTTCAACGGTCGGATCTGATTATTGTCGCAGCAAGACCGGCTATGGGTAAGACCGCCCTCGCTCTCAACATCGCACAGCAAAGTGCTGTCAAGGCAGGCTCATCGGTTATTATTTTCAGTTTGGAAATGGCAAAAGAACAGCTCGGTCAAAGACTTCTTGCAATGCAGGCGAGAGTTGAAATGCAGAAGCTGAAACAGGGAGATTTGGAAAGAGTTGACTGGGACAGAATTTCCATGGCAGCAAACGATCTCAACGACACCAAAATCGTCATTGACGACACGCCGGGAATATCGCTGATGGAAATGAGAAACAAATGCAGAAGACTCAAAGCCGAACAAGGCCTTGACCTTGTGGTTGTGGACTATCTTCAGCTCATGAAATTTGACGGAAAGGCAG
>USKO01000074.1 GCA_900555365.1 uncultured Bacillota bacterium | reverse complement strand
CAAGCAAGTCCAAAATCAAAAAAATTCAAATTAAAATATATTATAATTTCAATTTTATTTGCTCTTTTTGGTGTTTGGGGGATTGTTAATATAGCAACTCTTGACAATGTGACAACCCAGTATAGTGTCAACTTAGCAACTTATTTGAACAATCTTCACAATCTCGATGCCACAAATGCCGAGAATATGGAAAATCTATTTGACACTATTCCAGAAGAGTCTCTTCCTCCAAGCACAATAGAGGCACAGTCCAACTGGTTTGATCGTTTTTGTAATTTCTTAGCTGGCTTATTTGGAGGATAATCTTGCAAAAAGCTAGTACAACATATTCATTAAAAAAAAGGATACTTGCAATCACACTTGTAATATCCTTTATTTTTTGTGCACTTGTAGTAAGGCTTTTTGTACTTCAAATAATAAATGGGAAATCGCTGCAAAGTAAAGCCACCGATCAGTGGACACGAGATCTTGCTATTATTGCTCCAAGAGGCACCATTTATGATAGCCTTGGCTCAACACTTGCCGTGAGCTATACAACATACAATGTCTATGTAAGAGCGAGAGAGGTTACCAGTCCATCAGAAGTTGCCTACACACTTTCACAGGAACTTGATTTAACTTTTGGCAATATCCATCAAAAAATAACTGATAAAAGTCAAAGTGAAGTATTAATAAAAATGCAGGTAGAAGGCGAGCAAGCAGAAAATATATATAACAAACATCTTTCTGGCGTTTATCTTGCCGAAACTTCCAACCGATATTATCCATATGGAAATTTATTAACACAAGTGCTTGGCTTTATCAGCATAGATAATGCAGGACAAAGCGGAGCTGAGGCCTATTATGATAAATATTTAAAAGGCAAGGATGGTTACAGCTATGTACAAAGTGATTTGCAAGGTAAAGAAATAGGCGGCAGTTTAAGATATTATGTTTCAGCAATTAAGGGAAGCGATCTATATCTTACTATAGATAACAATATGCAACTTATCCTAGAAAAAGCTCTTGAAACAATCATGGAGGAGCAAAAGGCAAAAAATGTTGCAGGTATGATCTTGGATGCGAAAACCAGCGAAGTACTTGCGTTGTCAAACAAGCCAAGCTTTGATCTCAATGAAGTTCCGAGAGATGATATAGAAGCATTATTCGAGCAAAGCAAGGTAAAGGCAGTCACAGATATTTATGAGCCTGGTTCAACCTTTAAAATTTTGACGGTAGCCGCTGCGCTCGAAGAGGGTGTTGTAAGCCTCGATGATAAATTCTATTGCCCAGGCTATCGAGTTATTGATGGCGTGAGGATAAAATGTTGGAAAACGATAGGACATGGTTCTCAGACGCTGGTTGAGGCCTTTTCAAATTCATGTAACTGTTGCTTTATGGATCTAGCCTTGAGACTTGGAGTAGATAAATTCTATGAATATATGAAAAAATTTGGGTTAGGTCAGAAAACTGGAATTGACATTTCAGGTGAAGCAAGCGGAATGTTGATGAACAAATCATCTGTCAAAAATGTCGATTTAGCGCGTATGGGTTTTGGTCACGCAGTCGCTTTAACGCCTATTCAACTTTTGACTGCGACAGCTGCGATCGTCAATGGAGGGACACTTAATTCTCCTCATATTTTGAAAGGTATCTATGATGAAGATGGCTCTCTTGTAAAAGGTGCAAGCACAAAGACAACTGAAAATATTATCAGCAAGGAAACCTCAGCCAAAGTCAATCATCTACTGGAGTGCGCTGAAAATAAGACAGGAAAATATACATTTGTCGAGGGATACAATGTTGGAGGCAAAACTGGAACAGCGCAAAAATATAAGGAAACAGGCGGAATTGATCAAGGGAAATATATTTCCAGCTTTATTGGCACATATCCTGCAGATGATCCGCAATATTTAGTATTTATAATGGTAGATGAGCCTAGTGCTGGAGCGTATTATGGAAGCATCGTTGCAGCGCCTTATGGGAAGATGGTGTTTTCGCAGCTATTTGAATATCTCGGCGAGGAAAAGCAAGACGAGAGTGTTGTGGTTGAATATGTCCAAATGCCAGATTTAATAGATAAAAGCTTGGCAGAGGCGGCTGTAATACTAAAAAATCTCAACATTTATTATGAACTTGATGGCGAAGGCGAAATAATAACTGGGCAGTTGCCACCAGTTGGCACAGAAATAGCGGTAGGCAGCACAATTGTATTGATAACATCTTAAAATATTTGATTTTTTTCATGATAATGATGTAAAATATATCTATGACTACAACTTGGATTATAATTATTGCAGTTATAGCCGTGGCAATACTAATTTGCTTTCTTTTGGCTATTGCAAACTATTCATATGAAAGATTTATGGCAAAGTATAAAGAGCTTGATCAGATTTACATTAAATCCAATTTAATGCCATATGATTTTGTGAACATGATAAACCGAGAATATTTCTCAGGCAAACTTCAAATAATTCAAATTTCACAGGTGGCAGGGGATGCATATGGCAAGGGAAAACTTTTCCTCTCAACTTCCACCTTGTCAAATAATTCGATTGCTTCATTTACAATAATCGCGCATGAAATGGGTCATGCTAAACAAGATAAAGAAGGCAAAAAGCTCAAAAGATTAAACTTTATGCGGAAATTTGGAAGATTTATTGGATTTTTCATGACTCCGCTATTGATTGCAGGAGCCGTGCTTCTATTTTTTGAAAATCTTAGAATAATAAGCTATATTTTACTTGCATCAAGCGCACTAATCTTCTTGCTTGCATTGTTATTAAAACTTTTGACCATTTCTATCGAAAAGGATGCATCCAAAAATGCAATACAGTTTTTAGAAGAAATCTTTGATGAGGTTGAAATGAAAAGAGCAAAGCGCTTTTTAAAAGATGCAAGATTAACATACTGGGCAGATTTCTTAAAAATTGCGTTGTTTTGGACTGCATTATCAAAGAAGACTAAGTTATTTAATTAAAAGGAAGTAAAGGCTATGGGATATTTAATAGGTTATATTATAAGTGGGGTTGTGATTATAATTAGCGTAATCATTGCGCTTGTTGCACAATCGAAAGTAAACGACGCTTTTCAAACATATAAGGATATAAATTCTACTATTGATCTGACTGGATGCGAGCTTGCAGAAAAGCTTTGCAGCGATAACAATTTGAACTTGACTATTAAATCTTGCAAAGGCAATCTAACAGACCACTATAATCCTAAAGATAAATCAATAAATATATCGCAGAGCAATTTTAACAGTAAGTCCATTGCTGCGCAGTCAATTGTAGCTCATGAATTTGGACACGCACTGCAAGATAAAGAGAATTATTCACTTTTCAAACTTCGTCAATTTGTAATTAAAACCTCCAACTTTGCATCAAGACTTCTTCTTCCTCTTTTGATCATTGGTATCATCCTTGAATTGGTGCTATTAAATGGCATTGGAAGTATTGTTATATATGTCTCCATCGGAATCTATGGACTTTCTCTTATTGCTAATCTCGTGACTTTACCTGTTGAAATTAATGCTTCTAAGCGTGCGAAAGATCTTATGTTCCAGCTTGGAGCAACGAGTGAAGATGAAGTTTATGCAACCGACAGAATGTTAAATGCAGCAGCCATGACATATGTGGCAGGGATGCTTGTATCACTTGCATATTTTTTAAGATATTTATTTTTTATAATATCAATAATAACACTATATGCATCATATATTTGACCTTCGAAAAATACTCTCTGTTTGATATTTTCTTCAAGTTGTAATTGATCAAATATTATATTAAACTTTTTATCATTTTCAATAAATTTCTTATCCATCTTATTTTCAATATTAATTACTTTTTCAAACAAACTATTATTTATACTTATAAATTTTCTCATTTCTACAAAAGCATTCATAATATTTATACTTACTTGAACAGCTATATCATTCTTTAATAAACCTGATAACATTGCTATTCCTTGTTCAGTAAATACATATGGCAAATATTTTTTTCCTCTATG
>USKO01000073.1 GCA_900555365.1 uncultured Bacillota bacterium | reverse complement strand
TGAAAATTAAATAACTTTATTTCTTTTAATGAAAAAATATTTTTTAAACTTTGTTTTATTTCACTATAAAATTGACAATTCTGTTTGGTACATAGATGGCTTTTACTATTTCTTTGTTTGAAAGTGCCTGAGCCACTTTTTCATCTGTCTTTAAATTTTCAATTATTTGCTCCTTGCTAAGTGATGTGTCTATATTAGTTCTAGCAATAATTTTACTATTTACTTGAACTGCAATTTCAGCGATGCTTACTTTCAAATCTTCCTCATTAAACTTAGGCCACCCTTCGTCTATTCGTCCAGCATAACCTTTTTGCGACCAAATCTCTTCGCTGATGTGAGGAGCGAAAGGATTTAAAAGTTTTAATAGCACTTTGTAATCTTCATCTGTCACAACGCTGGCTTTTTCAAGAGTGGTTGTGAGCACCATAAGTTGAGAGATTGCAGTGTTGAATTTCAAGCCTTCTATATCTTCATCGATAGTTTTGATGCTTTGAGCTAATATATTTTTATTTTCCTGGTTTTCGCTCTTTGTAACCTTATCTGCAAGAGCAACTATTCTTTTCAAAAGTTTTTCACATGGTTTCATTGTGTCTTCGCGCCATGGCTTAGCCTCCACATAGTCTCCCATGAACATTTGACCAAGTCTTGCTACATCAGCCCCATATTTTTCTACATAAATCATTGGGTCAACAGTATTGCCAGCACTTTTGCTCATTTTGCTGCCGTCAGCCGCTAAGATAATGCCTTGTTGTACTCGGCGGTCAAATGGTTCGCTATAAGGAACAAGTCCGTTATCATAGAGGAATCTATGCCAAAATCTTGCATAGAGAAGATGTCTTGTAACATGCTCTCCGCCACCATTATAGATATCAACTTTACCCCAATATTTCATTTTATCGAAATCGGCAAAAGCCTTGTCGTTATGAGGATCCATATATCTTAGCCAGTACCAACTTGATCCAGCCCAGTTAGGCATAACATCGGTCTCACGCTTTGCCTTACCACCACAATGAGGACAAGTTGTGTTTACCCAGCTTTCTATTCTAGAAAGTGGACTTTCTCCATCATCTGTAGGATGATATTTTTCAACTTTAGGCAATGTCACTGGGAGCTCTTCTTCAGGAACTGCCACCCAGCCGCATTTTTCGCAGTAAACAAGAGGAACAGGCTCTCCCCAATATCTCTGTCTTGAGAATACCCAGTCTCTCATCTTGTATGTCGCAATTTTTTGCCCAAGTTTTTGCTCTTCAAGATATTTGTTTAATGCCTCTTTAGCCTCTTCGACAGTTAAACCGTCAAACTTATCAGAATTAATTAGACGGCAACCTTTGCCTAAATATTCCCCTTTTTCGAATGCTCGCTCCTTGATATCGCCGCCAGATATAACCTCAATCATAGGAAGATCGAAAAGTTTTGCAAAGTCATAATCACGCTCATCATGAGCAGGAACTGCCATAACAGCACCAGTGCCGTAATTTGCTAAAACATAGTCACTAATAAATACAGGAACGCTCTTTCCGTTGATTGGATTGATTGCGTTTATGCCCTTTAGCACACATCCACTCTTTTCTTTAACAAGTTGAGTTCTTTCAAACTCAGTTTTGCGCTGCGTTTTTTCAATATATCTTAAAACTTCATCATAATTTTCAATCTTGTCTTTTAGCTTTTCAACAAGTGGATGTTCTGGTGCAAGTACAAAATATGTTATTCCATAAATAGTTTCAATGCAAGTTGTGAAAATATCGAATTTATCACCTGTCTCAAGTTTGCAGTGAAGAAGTGTTCCCTCACTTTTGCCTATCCAGTTACGCTGCATGGTCTTAATATTGTCCCAAAATCTTGTTTCATCAAGACCTTGAAGGAGTTTTTCAGCATAGGCACTCATCTTAAGCATCCACTGCGTTTTTGGCTTTTGCACTGTCGGAGTTCCGCATCTTTCGCAAACTCCCCCTTCACTTTCCTCGTTGGAAAGCCCTATTTTACAATTAGGGCACCAATTGATATTTACTGTAGCCTTGTAAGCAAGACCTTTTTTGAAAAATTGTAAAAATATCCACTGCGTCCATTTATAATAATTTTCGTCAGTAGTATTAATCTCTCTTGACCAGTCAAATGAGATACCTAAGCTTTTTATTTGTCTTTTAAAATTATCAATATTCTTTTTGGTTGCTTCAACTGGACTTACGCCATGTTTTATTGCATAGTTCTCTGTTGGAAGCCCAAAAGCATCCCAGCCTATTGGATAAAGCACATTATAGCCTTGTGCTCTCTTTTTTCTTGCAATTATATCCATTGCTATTTGATTTGGAGTGTGTCCAACATGAAGACCTGCTCCACTTGGATAAGGAAATTCAACCAAGATATAATATTTTGGTTTGCTATCAAAATCAATAGCTTTATATCTTCCTTCTTCCTCCCAATTTTTTTGCCATTTCTTTTCAATTTCTCTAAAGTCCATAATTACCTCTCTAAATGTTACACTAAATAATAGCAAATATAAAGACTTAAGTCAAATAATACAAAAAAATAAATTATTTCAGTTGAAATTTAAGCTATTTTCCGTTTTAAAAAGATTTTCTATTAATAGATCCAAATTAAAAATAAAAAAATATAATATTTTCTTACAAAAAACTTGACATGAGTGAAAAATAAGGGTATAATAACGCTGTTAAAATAAAATCTATCCGTAGACCGCAAGTGTGAAAACATAAACACAAATCCTTGTGTGCTTGCCGAGGAAAGAAGTTAATAGTTTGATTTATTCATCTCTATGCTTTTTTCCGCTGGCATAGAGATTTTATTTTGATAAAACACAATATTCAAAAAGGAGGAAAAGATTTCATGAGTGCTAACTTAGAAGCAAAAAAGCAAGTTGTTGAAGAAATCAAAGATAAACTTTCAAAGTCTAAATCTGTTGCATTCGCTTCTTACAACGGCTTGACTGTTAAAGAAGATACCCAGATGCGTCGCGACTTCAAGAAAAATGGCGCTGAATATAAGGTATACAAAAACAAATTATTGCTCCTTGCACTTAACGAACTTGGAATCAATGGTGCTGAAGAATTCCTTCATGGCACTACTGCGGTTGCTTTCAGTTACGATGACGAAGTAAGCGGTGCAAAAATACTTTGCGAAACAGCTGATAAGACTAAGAAATTAACCGTGAAATTTGGTTTACTTAATGGTAATTTCGTTGAAGGCAAGGAAATTGAAGCTTTGGCTAAACTTCCAAGCAAAGAAGTTCTTATTGCCAAACTACTTGGTACTCTCAATGCACCTATCAGTGCGCTTGCTAGAGTACTTAACGCCCCTATGCAAGGGCTTGCAATTGCTCTTAATGCTATTGCATCAAAAGAATAATTTTAGGAGGATATAAAAATGGCTGATATCAAAAAATTAGTTGAAGAAATTAAATCAATGAGTGTTCTTGAAGTTAGTGAACTTGTTAAAGAACTTGAGGAAACTTTTGGAGTAAGTGCTGCAGCTCCTGTTGCTGTTGCTGCTCCTGCTGCTGGCGCTGCTGCTCCAGCACAAGAAGAAAAGAGTGAATTCACTGTAGAACTTTCTGAAATCGGCGCTAACAAAATCGCTGTTATCAAAGTTGTAAGAGAAATCACTGGACTTGGTCTTGGAGAAGCTAAAGCTTTAGTTGAAAGCGCTCCTAAGGCTATTAAAGAAAATGTTCCAACTGAGGAAGCTAAAGCAATCGAGGCTAAACTCAAAGAAGCTGGAGCAACTGTTAAACTTAAATAAATCAAATTTTAAAAATGAATATATTCAAAATGTATGCCAAATTTCTCTTGTAAGGTTTATATCCTTTCAAAATATTGTTCAGGATAATATGTGAATGATTTTTCAGGGAATATTCGCCCGGAATAAAAAGTATTAAGGTCAAGGTTTTTCAGAATTGGATACTGAGCTGTTGAGGATGTAATTTTTCTGTCGGATGTGAAACCGACAAACCGAGTAAACGAATCGGATGTTGCGATATGTCTATTTCTTT
>USKO01000072.1 GCA_900555365.1 uncultured Bacillota bacterium | reverse complement strand
TCTTTAACTTTATCATAAAATGCTTGATCATTATTACTAATAATTTTAATATTTGCTCCATTATATGTATTTCTTAGATTCTTATTTATCATCCTGTTTTTTGCTCTCATGGCTAATGTTTTTAAAATGTCATTTTTCATTTATTACTCCTTTTATATATGCTCTCCTGGAAAACATGATTATTATAACACATTAGGCGCTAAATAAAAAATGGTATTTTCGTACTATTTAGTACTATATTGTCGAATTTTGTAAAAATTGACCATGCAAACAAATTTTTAAATAGAAAAGGTCTTGCCTATAAATAGTGCAAAGCCTTAAACTATTAAAAAAGACGGACATCGTTGTCCGCCTTTCAAAATTAAAATTCTTCATTTAAAAGCTGGAAATACGCTTTAGGATGATCACATACTGGACAAACATCTGGAGCAGAATCTCCTACATGAATATGTCCACAATTTCTGCAAATCCACACTTTTTTATCTGTCTTGTTAAATACCGCCCCATTCTTTACAAGCTCAGAAAGCTTGTTGTATCTTTCTTCATGACGCTTTTCAATTTTTGCTACTTCTGCGAATTTATATGCGATTTCATCAAAGCCTTCCGCTTTTGCCTCTTCTGCCATGCGTTTATACATATCTGTCCATTCCCCGTGTTCTCCTGCGGCTGCATCAATTAAATTTGCTAGAGTTCCCGGTACGCTGCCTCCATGCAATTCTTTAAACCACATTTTTGCATGCTCTTTTTCATTATTAGCCGTTTCTTCAAACACGCTAGCGATTTGCTCATAGCCATCTTTCTTTGCTTGAGAAGCATAGTATGTATATTTATTTCTCGCCTGACTTTCGCCAGCAAATGCTTCCATTAAATTTTGCTCTGTTTTTGTTCCTTTTAAGCTTTTCATATTATTTTACCTCCGTGTTCTATTATATCATATTTTAATTTAATTTCAAAATGATTGATATGATTTTTTCTTTAGAGCTGATTTTTAAAATTATTTTAAGATTTTTATGGATTTAGCAAGGAAATTATTAAAGCGCTTGGCGTTTTATATTTATAATTGTTCCACGTGAAACATCTTTAAAAATCTTTATGGTTAAATTTTATAAGGCAAGTAATATACTTCTCAAAAATCACTTAAACAGACAAATTCTATAATCATTTTGTTTCACGTGAAACATTTAGCCTGATTTTAGGTTGATTTTTATGATGCGCTTTGTTTGTTTTTACCTTTATTTTGTTTTTTTTGATTGTTTTTAATCAAATACCCTTATTGTCTATGATTAAAACTTATAAATAATTAAAAAAATTTGCAATGAACCATTTGGGATTTTTACTAGCTTGCCTTCTAAGTTTAGAAAGCGATCACTTTGTTCATTGTTTTATCTATGTTTTTTTCTTGTCTGTATGGCTGTTAATGTCTCTATTAAAATATCTCTTTTCGATGTTGCTTTTTATCGTTATTATAATTTTGTTATTCTGATTTTGTCTTGCGCCTGCTAGCGTTTTAAATAATTTTTGAATAATTTTATTGGCGCTGGTTTGTTTTTAAATAAAACTATTAAGGTTTGATTTGATTTATAAAAATAAAAAGGCGGACTGAATCGTCCGCTTCTATTGAGGCATCTTATTTGTGATTGTTCTTGATTACCATCTTGGATTGGTTCTCTTTATTTGTAACAACGTTTGATCCCTTTATTTCCTAGCCTTAGTTTGGGTGTCTTTTGTTGTAATTTCTTAAGTCGCCAAGTGTTATTTCTTTTTTCTTTAATAGTTCAATCATGTCAGAAAGCCTATCTAAATCGTCTCTTGAATAGTAGTCAATATATATTCTTCCCTTGTTGTCATTTCCGATAGCAGAAACCTTTGTTGCAAATACGCGCTGCATGTCATTTATTAATTCTTTTAATTCCAAAGACTGTTCTTTTATCTTAGCGCTTGCTGGTTTTGCTGGATTTAGATAGTTTTTTACCGCTTTTTCTAATTCTCTAACAGACATCTTTCCGTCTGCTGCTTGTTTTGCCAGCTTGATTTGCTGCGTTACATCGTCAACTACTACTAGACATCGCGCATGACCACTTGAAAGCCTTCCTGTTTCTACCATATTGATTACATCCGGGTATAGCTGTAATAATCTTAAAGTATTAGCAACATTTGAACGGCTTTTCCCAATTCTATCAGAAACCGTCTCTTGAGTAAGATTATACTCGTCCATAAGTTGTTTTATTGCACGCGCTGCCTCTATTGGATTTAAATCTTCTCGTTGCAGGTTTTCAATTATCGATATTTCTCGAACTTGCTTTTCGGTGTAATTTTTAATAACTACAGGAACTTCTTTAAGACCTGCTAGTTTTGAAGCCCTCCATCGTCGCTCTCCGGCAATTATCATGTAATTACCATCATCGCTCTTATTGACTACCAATGGCTGAATTACACCATGCAATTTTATCGAACTTGCAAGTTCTTGCAAAGCCTCTTCGTCAAAATGTTTCCTTGGCTGGTTTGGATTTGGATATATTTTATCTATATTAAGCTCGGTAACTCCTTCCTTTTTTGTATCTTTGTTTACTGGCTCGGTAGTTATGTTTTCATTACTTTCTTCGTCGTATAAGGCAAAAAGAGACTCAAGTCCTCTGCCTAATCCCTTCTTTTTATCCATTATTTTTTACCTCTCTTGTTTTTATTTTTGTATCTTTCGTTATTGCAGTATATTTTACTTTATTTCTATCCAAAAATTCCTCAGCAAGTGACAAATAGGCATCTGCGCCCTTTGAAGATGGTTCATAGATAACTATTGGTTCTCCATGACTTGGCGCCTCTGCAAGTCTAATGTTTCTTGGTATGTATGTAAAAAATACCTTTTTACCGAAAAATTTTAATATTTCATCACTAACCTGTGCAGTTAGATTTGAGCGTTTATCTTTCATGGTCATTACAACGCCCTCTATATCTATAGATGGATTTAAATGGAACTTAATAAGGCGTATCGTATTCATCAGCTGTGTAATTCCCATTAAAGGATAATATTCACATTGCATAGGAATAATGACACTGTTACAAGCAGTAAGAGCGTTTACAGTAATTAACCCTAATGAAGGAGGGCAGTCAATCATTATGAAATCATAACTATCGTTAATTGGCTCTAAGATTCCCTTTATGATTTTTTCCCTCTGTGGCATTTGAACCATTTCAATTTCCGCTCCTGCCAAATCTACTGTTGAAGGAATTATATCAAGATTGTCAACAAGGGTAGGTTTAATCACTTCCTCAAGCCTGCTGTCGCCTGAAATTAAGTCATAAATTGTTTTTAAGTCCTTATCCTTGTCTATTCCAAGTCCACTTGTAGCATTCCCTTGAGGGTCTAGATCTACAACAAGAACCTTTTTGCCCATTGCTGCAACATATGCGGCTAAGTTTATACATGTAGTAGTTTTTCCAACGCCGCCTTTTTGATTAGCAAATGCTATAATCTTTCCCATAATAAACCTCGCAATATTTACATATATATCATAACATAAAAAAACTTAAATTTTAAGTGTTTTTTTATTAATTTTTCTATTTTTAACTGATTTTTGTTTGTTTTTGCCGATTTTTGTCTAAATTTTACAATTTTTCGTAAGTTTTATTTGTTTCTTATCTTTATTTTATAATTCAAAATTTGCAATAACAGGAAGATGGTCACTATAGACTAAATCAGGCATCATGCAATCTAAAGCTTTAAGCTTGCCTTTTGTGTAAATTATATAATCTATTCGATATTTCCAAAAATTTTTATTGCTGGAGGGAATGTTGTCCATTCTTGAGCGATAACTTCTCCAAGAATATGCTATTTCCTCAGGATAAAGATCTCTAAAACAATCTACAAACCCTAAATTTAAAAGTTTTCCAAAAGCTTCGCGCTCTATTGGCAGGAAGACAGATTTATTTCTGCATTCTTTAGGATTGGTTAAGTCAATCTCATTATGAGCAATATTAAAATCTCCTAAGCATATTACTAAATATTGAGATT
>USKO01000071.1 GCA_900555365.1 uncultured Bacillota bacterium | reverse complement strand
GTTAGTTGTACCTAAGTCAATACCAATTGTCTTTGCCATAATTTATATCTCCTATAAAATTTTTCTTTCTACATTATTATTAAATCACTGTTTTTGACAAAACCTTAAAAAATAAAAAGCAGTCTCTCGGCACCACTCCTCGCCGTTTAACTGATCTAATTGGCTCACTTTGTGACCTTACAAGCGGAAGTGGAGATAAGGGCACGCCGATTGTATTAATAACCGGCTATTTTGACAACTATGCAGACGAGTAAATCTCATAATTTTCATTTTAATTTATAAATAAAATTTTTTCTTTTTGGTTGAAATATAAAAAAATTGCAACTTTTCGTTGCAATTTTTTAAAAATCAATATCTTTACTCTCAAGAATATCTCGTTTTAATTTCTTATATTCTTTCTCACTGATTAAATCATTTTGGTAGAAGATTTTCGCATCGTGAAGTTTTTTCTCCATGGAATCTCCTTTATCAATCTTGTTGTAATAAATAACCCCATAATCTTCGCCAAGTCCTGCAAAATATCCAACAATAGTTAAAGTTACAAAAATTAAACCACTAAAGAAAAATTGAAAGACACAGAGCGCACAGACAAGTCCAAGACTGTCTATTAATTGTCTTTTATTATATTTTGCAAGTGAGTATATTTTTGCACCAATAATGATGCTTATAAGTCCCATAATTGTAAATACGATGGTGCAAATTATAATTGTGTTTCGCTCCTTGTCATTACCTGTTGGCGTACTAAAAGCAAAATTTAAAGCGACTATTGCCATTATCACAATGCAAAGAATACCAAAAATAATGGAAATTATTCCAGATGCTTTAAACCATTTATTGTTGGTAATTCCATTTTTATATCGTGAAAAAGCTGAACTTGTGTATTTATCATCAATATTTTGATCTAACTCAAGATCCTCCTTTTTAATCTTTGAGTTTACATCAAATTCGGCAAGTTCATTTTTTAATTCTTCTTTTAAACTATACTTCTTATCATCCATGTTTTAATTATAGCACAAAAAAAACTCTTTGTAAAGAGGTGTACTTCTAAAATTAAAACGGCTTTTAGAGGCAAAAATAAAAATTAAAAGAGGAGCTACTTGTCAATTACAATTCGCTGTCCACGAAATTTATTAAGATTGGTTAAAACCTCATATTCTGTACTGTCAATTAGATTGGCAAGTGGATAAGCATCCTTGATTAGAACCACCTTATCGCCTACTTGACATTTAATTCCAGTTACATCAATCATAAAAGTGTCCATGCATATATTGCCTGTGCTTTTTGCTTGTCTGCCATTAACTGTTACTTCAAATTGATTTGAAATCTTTCGCGGAAAACCATCGGCATAACCTAGTGGCACAGTTGCAATCACAACATTCTTAGGTGCGGTATAGCCACAAAGGTAACCCACATGTTCACCCTTTTTCACATTTTGAATGCTTACTATTTGGCTTTCCACACTCAGTATTGGCGTAACGCCTTCTACTTCATATCCGTAAAGCTCTATTCCCATCCTATAGACATCGCAGCCCATACCTTCAAAAATTGTTTTACCGCCACCAATATGCGTTATGGTTTTCCAAGCTGGCGGCAAAAGCTTTAAATGCTGCATAAAAATATCTTTTTGTTTCTGAGTGTACTCGCGGTCAGTTGTCAAAGATGAAAAGTGTGTATAAAGCCCTTCAAGTTCTAAATTGCAACTCTTTAAAAAGTCAATTATCTTTTTAAATTCTGCAGTGCTACGAATACCATATCTATTCATGCCAGAATTGATGCAAAGATGCATTTTAGGTTTAAAATTATATTTTTGGGCTATTTTGACTATCTTTTTTATATGTAAGAGTGAAAATACAGCAAAAGATATATCATTTCCCATGCATTTTTTATAATCTTCACAAAGTCCAAATACAATGATTGTCTTATCTGTATAAGCTCGCGCTTCAATAGCCTCTTCCTCGCTTGAAACACCAAAATAATCTATCTTTTCACTTAACAATGGCAATATCTCTTTTGTGCCGTGACCGTATACATTAGCTTTAATCATTGCACAAATTTTGCCTGGAGTTATCTTTTCCATATGTGCAATATTGTTAAATAATTTCTCTTTAGATAAAAAAATTTTTGAAAACATATTAAAGTATATTCTCAAAAATTTTTAATTGTGTTATATAAGCTAATTTAACTAAAAATTATGATAAGAAAATTAAGAGATGTAATGCTTTGTGCCATTGATGCCATATCTAAAAATTTTCTCTATCTTGGCTTGATCTCTATAAAAATCATTAGCTATTTCTTTAAAATGTGCGATGTCGTGCTCGGTAACACTGTCGTCAACGACTGTCACATCACTAATGTTGAGACTGTAAATTTTATCTGTGAACATACCGCTTAGATTGGATACAAAGATAGAGTCTTTAATCTCTTCACTAAATATTGAATGCCCATGGAAGAGATTGTCATTTGATTCAAGTCCATACAAATCACAAATCGTAGGTAAAATATCATATGTGTTACAAAACTCGCTTATTACCTTTCCCTCACCGTTAGTTAACTTCTTGCTGTATAGGAACATTGGAATATTGTAGTTGTATGTATTTTCAAATTCAGTTTTTTCGGTGCCTCTTACCTTATAACATAAATCTGAATAATATGCATTATGGTCAGCATAGAAAAGTATTGAAGTATCTTCGCTTCTTCCCTTTTCCTCCAAGGACTCAATTAAATAAGCCACACATCTATCAAAATCTATCATTGCAGACTTATAGTTTTTAAATAATTCGAAATCATCTCCCTGTGGTATTACATAATCAGTATTTTCTTCAAACCAAACAGAAAATTCTGCATAATTGTCCTCAAAGATTTGATAATATTCCTCAAAATTTGGATTGTACTTGTCATATGGGCCATGTGTTGAAAGAGTTGCATAGAATGTCATAAATCTTTCTTCATCTGGAATAATATTATCTATTTGATTTTCAATAAATGAAATTTCTGGAATCCAATTTGTAAAAGATGTATAGATGTAAGGGCCAGTATAATCTTCAATAGTATAAAGCTCATCAAATCCTATTTTATCGCTTCCATGCGAAACTGTTCTATCATAAAAATCTTCAAAGTTTGCGTGTACATACGCAGTCTTGACCTCTTCATCAGTGCTTGAGTGTTTGAATAATTTAGGAAGAGAATATTCAAAATTATAGCCATTGGATGCGGCATTTGATATCAAGATGTCCTTTGGAACACTGCCAAGCAGTGCTATTCCTTCACTGTAATTTGTTCTATTTCTAGCATAGAAATTATCAAAAACTATGGTGTCATCTCCATAAATAAGACTATATAAGGTTGGAGTATTAAACGGATCAATTCCATACCACTCCAAACTTTCACATAGAACGACGATTAAATTATTTCCATACAATGGAGCTTCTTCGTCCCCCTCTCTGTAGCCTTCATCGATGAATGCTTGAAGGTCTTCTATTTCGCTTTCAGAAGGTGACTGATTGAAGATATAGTTCATAAAACTCTTGGTATAGAAGCCGTAATGTCCAAATTTTTTGAAAGCATCTATTTTAAACTGAAAGTTGTTCCAAAGATATTCATCACTTGTTTCGATTTCGGTTTGAGCCGATGTAGCCTGCGCTAGTGTTGATTGCTGCACCTGGAATAGTGATAATCCAATAGCCTCTACAAAAATAAAACTGGCAAG
The DNA here is from genome assembly GCA_900555365.1 of uncultured Bacillota bacterium. GTDB lineage: Bacteria > Bacillota > Clostridia > Christensenellales > UBA1242 > Caccovivens. The sequence continues at coordinate 352 of USKO01000071.1, read as the reverse complement.
AAGCAATGACACGCGCGAAAAATTCTTTACAGTGAAAGTCTTTTTATTAAATTTCAATAATAAGATTGAGCTGGCAAGCATAACAGCAAATACCATCAAGTTTAAAAATACCCCACCCCAATCAATTAGATCCATCGTCAGCGCTGTAGTTGCTTCTGCTCCAAGTCTAAGTAAATCATAGGAAAGTATGTCGCCAAATATGTAATACATTGTAGAATTGACAATATTCATCAAAAATTGAATGATTAGGAAAAAATAAAACAAAATTGCAGAAGCTATCTTGTTGTAAACTACATATATAAAACCAGCAATCATTAGTATTATTGCAAAATCAAACAAAAAATAACTTGGG
>USKO01000070.1 GCA_900555365.1 uncultured Bacillota bacterium | reverse complement strand
TTATATGCGATCAAATGCCCAAAAACACGCGAATAAGCGCGAATATTCGGTTAAAATTTGAATGAAAAAGAAATGAATCTTTGAGGAGGAAGAAAGTGAGTTTTCGTGAAATAATACTTATACACTTTGACACTAACATTACAAATGTTTATCAGGTAGACGATAATAGGTTAAAATTAATAAAAAAATATACTATTTTTTTTAATGAAACATATGTCAATGGCGAAATGCTTGATAAGTTTCAAAAATTTTTTCAACTTTATGAAAAGGAAATAGGAACTTTTGATAATCAAAGGACTCGAATATATGCGACAGGTATTTTTCAAGAATTATCACAAGACCAACAAGTACAATTAATGATTTACTTTTATGTAAATTTTGGATTAGTATTTAATATAATTCAACCTGATTTAGAGCTATTTTATAAAAGCAAAAGTGTAGAAAAACAAGGTGAAGAAAATCTTATTATGGGTTTAATTATCCAAGAATTTAGAAAAGTTGTTATATGTGGCAGTTTTCAGCAGCATATTGATGAAATTAAAAAATTAATAGATGTTTGTAAAGAAAATAATATAGAAGTGTTAAGTCCGTGGACAACAGAAATTGTTCCAGAAAGTATGGGAACTGATTTTATTCTTTTAGAAGGTCAAACACTATTAAATGAAAGAGATGCTTGGAGACACAAATATGACCATATGAAAAAATTTACAAAAGCAGATGCTATTATTATATGTAATCCCGATGGCATTGTCGGCAAAGGCACTATGTTCGAGTTTGGATTTATGATTGCAAATTCGAAAAGGATAATATTTACTCATGAACCTATTGGATTGACAATTAAATTTCCATATGAGATAGGATTAAATTTTATTTAAAACTATTATGTACGTATATGAAATTGACTTAGTTATAACTAAGTCTTTTTTATTAAAAGATTTTTTAAAAAGTTGAAAAACTTTTTCCGCTTGACCAAATGTTGATACAGCGACAATGTTAAAATCTTTGCGAAAACTATTTCCGCATTATCAAATGTTGATAATGCGAGAATAGTAAAATAATTTAAAAGGAGGTGTGAAATGTAAAATTAAATTTAAACTCAAAATCTAAAACTAAAAAGGAGGAAGTATGAAGTCAGACAAGATTAAGTGCGAAAATATGCTCAGAATCCACGATTTGAAGCTCTTAGATAAATTACAAGAGATTTATCAAAAAAGCCGATACAGGTCAATTAACGAGTTTCTAAATGCGTGTTTAAAGCAGTTCGCCGGCAAGGAAAGTAAAGAAGATGAGATTTTGGAAGGGATTGACGAAATCAAAGATGTTGTTAATGCAATCTATGAGAGAGTGAAAAGATGACAGATAACATTGTTTTTATTTGCAAGTATTACAAGCCAAGTGATAAATACAACGCAAAGCATGAAGATAAAATTCGCAAGCGAGAGTTTTTAAGTTGCAATGGCAGTTATAACTATGTCAGTTATGTTGACACAGGAAGTCTTGACAGCGTGCCGAAAGACTACACCGAATATGTTGGCAACAGTGAAAAGTCTTGTGGTGTGTTTAGTGCGAAAGGTCTTTTAAGTGATGATGAGAAACGAGAGCTCCGAGAAATGTTAAGGGACACTCAAAGTTGTATATGGGACTGTGTTATTTCTTTTCGTGAAGAGTTTGGAGATGAATATTGCAGAGATTATGAACAAGCCTATAATTTCTTGAAGAAGGAACTACCAAAATTCTTTACTCGTGCAGGACTTGATAAAGACAACATTGTTTGGTATGCAGGACTACACGAGAACACCGAAAACAAGCATATCCACATATCATTTTTTGAGAAAGAACCACAGTTTATGAAGAACAATAAAACATTCTCCTATCACTCTGGGAAAATACCAAAAGATGTTTTAATCACAAGCAAACTTATCTTTGAAAAAGCACTCACAAACAAAACTGCCGAGATTGTCAAATTGCGAAAAGATTTAAAAGAAGAGTTTAATGGAAGCGCTAATATTTTTGAAATGACACGGTCGCTTAAAAGAAAGTTTTTGAAGTTATATTCACAAATACCAAAGACAGGAAGAGTTAGTTATGACAGCGAAAATATGGAGTTTCTTAAAAACGAAGTTGATAAACTGACCGAAAGTATTATCTATTCAAACAAAGAAATGAAATTGAAATATCTTGACTACAAAACTCAAATTTTAAATCTTAAAATTTGGCAAAACAAAAACTACAAACACATCCATGACAAGTATAACCCAGAGATTTATCAAAAAGATTTACTGCGAAGGCTTGGCAATAAAACAATTCAAACTGCGCTAGAAATTGGAAAGATAAAGGACAAGTTAGATAGCATAACAACACACACAAAGCGAGATAGATTTTTTAAGAAACGACAGCGAAAAAGACAACTTGAATATTTGTTTTCTTGTTTGGATTATTACAAACAGCAAGAGCAATATGAGATGATAGAATTTCAAAGATTTTTTGAAAAACTTGAAGCTTATAGAGAAAGAAATGAATACGAAATGTAGTGTTTGCTATGACGAACTTATATCCAAAAGGGCTCCCGAAAATACTTGCTTGCAAGAAATTTTGGGAAGAGGAAAAGCAAATCGTTGGAATGAGAAAATACAAAGAATTTTGTGTTTTCGAATGAGTCAGATTTTGCTTTGACGACATACAGGATAAGCGGAAGAAACGCTTTGGATACAAAAAAGTAACAAAAAGCCTTATAAAATAAGCCTTTTTATTATGTTACATTTTTGACTCAAACCTACTTCCTTTATTTTAAGCAAGTGTGAAGCCCACTTCTTCTTTTTTATGATTAAATCACAGTTTAAAAATTTAGAAATAGAGATTAGAAATAGAGAGGTTAATAGAAAATTTTTAATTAGATATATCAGTTAAAGATATTTGCTCACGCAAATGCAAACAAGTTTTTATCTTTAACTAATGTTACTTTGTCGTGCGTGCGAAAATGCAAGCGCTTTCTCTCGCACTTCGTGTAATAGAAAGGAATTTTAGTTTATTTGGAGGGATAAATGAACAATACAAACATTAACATAAATGACTTAATACAAAATGAAGTGAATAGAATTTCTTTGAAATATGGTAAAGATTTTTTAGACTGTGATGACTTAATAAAAATTACAGGACTTGGTAGAGATAATGTTAGAACTTTACTTAGAAGTAAAGATTTTCCAACAACAAAAGTCGGCAAAAGACAAGTGGTAAGTGTGCTCAATTTTGTTACTTGGCTAACGCTTAATAATAACAAAGGCGAGGTGCAAAATGGCTAAGAAGAAAACTCAAACAAAAACTCGACGAAATAATAACGAAGGAAGTATTTATCAAAGACAAGATGGGCTTTGGGTTGGTATGATTTCTCTTGGATATGATGAAAATGGCAAACAAAAAAGAAAGGCAATTTATGGTAAAACGAAGATTGAAGTAAGTAAAAAATTAGCAGAACTTACAAATCGAATTAGTAGTGATAATTATGATTATGTTAAAGACAATACACTTTCTACAATTATGAAAGAGTGGCTTATGGTTTTTAAAAAATCTCAAGTAACACCACGAACCTTTGAAAACAATATAACTAAATTTAAAAAGCATATTGAACCAAAAATTGGTGGTATGAAATTAGACGAAATTTCATCTTTGACAATTCAAAAAATGCTTAACGAAATGCAAGATGAAGATTTAAGTTTAGATTATATAAAGAAAACTAAACACTTGTTAAGGCAGTTTTTCGAATATGCTGTTGAAAATAAATTCATTCTTGATAATCCTATAAACAAAGTTAAAGTTAAAAGTCAAGAACATAAAATTTACAATAAAACAGAATATAAAGCAATACCTATTGAAAAGCGTGATGAGTTTATTAAGAGTTTAAATGAGCACTCGTTTTTAAAACCACTTTGTTTTGTTATGATGTTTGCAGGACTACGAACTGGCGAGACTCTTGCTTTGCAGTGGAAAGATATTGATTTTGAAAACAAAAATATAAAAGTAGAGCGTGCTACAACGATTGTTCCTAAATTTGATAGTAGTGGAAAAGTAATTTCTCGTAAAACTGTTATT
>USKO01000069.1 GCA_900555365.1 uncultured Bacillota bacterium | reverse complement strand
GAAGAAGAAATGAAAATATTTGCAAAAAAATATATGTGAAAATATAAACATAAAAATATTTGCATTTTTTATGAAAAAGGATTAAAATTAAACTATGGAAAAAATGGATTTTTATAAAAAAAGAGATCTGCAAAATCGTTTAAAAATGTCAAAGTATCTAGAAAAACTCCCCGACTATTGCTATGATTTCTTTATCGGAATTGAAAACAACACCTCTTCTTTAACAAGATATAACTATGCAATGGATCTATTTGTATTTTTTAACTATCTAGCCAAATATATTTTAAAAAAAGATGAAGATAAAATTACGCTTGATGATATTGACAATCTTAAAACTAGAAATATTGAACAATATTTATCTTATTTATCCTATTATGAACTAGATGGTAAATATTACAAAAACGATGAAAGAGGCAAAGCTAGAAAACTAGCTTCGCTTAGAAGTTTCTTTAAATATCTTTTTAATCATGATATGATTAAAGCGAACATTGCAAGTAAAATAGAAACTCCTAAATTGCATAATAAAGAGATTATAAGGTTGGAAAAAGATGAGGTGAATAGGCTGATGAATTCAATAGAAAATCCAATTGAATTCACCAAAAGACAGCAAGAATATAACAAAAATACATTTGAAAGAGATAACGCTATTATTACCCTATTTTTGGGCACAGGAATTCGTATTTCAGAACTTGTTGGGCTAAATCTTGAAAGCTTTGACTTTTCGCAAAATGCCTTTATTGTTACTAGAAAAGGCGGAAATCAAACGATGTTATATTTTTCTAATGAAGTTGCCATGGCGCTTAAAACATGGCTTGAGAAAAGAGCTACTTTGCAACTGCCAAAAGAAGAAAACGCAATGTTTATATCCTTACAAAATAAAAGAATTTCCATTCGTGCCGTTGAAAACTTGGTCAAAAAATTTGCTCAAATTGCCTCCCCTTTAAAAAAGATTTCTCCTCATAAATTACGAAGTACTTTTGGCACCAATCTCTATAAAGAAACAAAAGACATATATATAGTTGCCGATGTACTAGGCCATAAAGATGTCAATACTACAAAGAAACACTATGCGGCTATCAGTGAGGATATGAGAAAAAGTGTGGCTGACAAAGTTAAGATATCTGAAGCGTAAAAAAATAAAAAAATTTTTGTATAATATTTTTCTTTCTGCACATCATATAAGTGTGAAGGAGAATTGCTTCACATTAAAGAAGAAGCCAATTGTGTCATAGTGCATTTAATTGACTTCTTTTTTTTATTGTTAAAAAAATAAGCCTTAAATTGAAGCTTCTAAAAGTTTAAAACTTCTAGTAACTTTTTAGGCTTATTTATTCATTATTGATTATTTAATTGTTCTAACATCCAGTCACTATATATTCCATAGCCTTTGGTAGGATCAGAAATAAATACATGAGTAACAGCTCCTATAATTTTTCCATTTTGAACAATTGGAGACCCACTCATACCCTGTATAATTCCACCCGTCAAATCGAGAAGTCGTTTATCTTTCACACGGAAAACCATGCTTTTATCACTTACAGAATTTTGATAGTTCGCCTTAATAATCTCTATTTCATATTCTTCTTTTATCCCGCTTATATATGAGACAATTTTAGCACTTCCGCAGCGTACGCCAAGTCTCCCGCCTATTGGATAAGAAAGATTGGTATCTACAATATTTAAGTCATTTAAATTTCCATAAATACCATAATTTGTATTTTGCTCAATTTCTCCTAGAGGATCTTTAGGTACAAAAGCACATCTTAATTCCCCTGGATCTCCTTTTTCACCCTTGTTAATGGATACCATTGTGCAATTATAAATTTGTCCATCTTTAATTGATATCACATTATTATCCTTGCCATTTGTAATTGGATGCCCGAGCGCTCCAAAAGCGTTATCACTTTTTCTAACAAATGTCAATGTACCTATTCCAGAAATATCATCTTTTACCCATACACCAAGTTTATAATTCCCACTGGAATCTTTAATAATTGGCAATTTACAGGTCTTTGTTTTTCCATTACGCTTAAATTCAACTGTTGCTTCATCAGAACCTTCATTTAAATACTCAGAAATCTCATTTAAGTTTTCTATTTTTTTATCATTTACTTTTGTGATTATATCGCCGTTTTTTAAAACCTCATTTTTAGTTACCTTGCTGGTTTTAACATCTACGCTGCTATCGCTAACCACTACAGCGCCTTCAGTATTAACTGTAAGACCAATCGGCATTCCTCCTACATACACCTCTTCTTCTGGTATATATTTAATTTTTACTTTCTTAATTGGAATAAAACCAAACAGTTTAAATATCGCCACTCCCTCCTCATTATTGTTATCAGTTGATAAACCATTATCAATAGAGTCAAGTTTGACTAAACTACCAAATAACCTATCTTTATTTACATCGCATATTTCTCCATAACTAGAATAAATTTCGCTTGGCATTTGAAGAAGTTTTTCAATCTCCACATTACTTACAATAAAGAGCGCGAGACATAAAATAATATAGAAAAATATAAATAAGTGCTTTTTCAATTTCATCCTCCATAAAGGATAGGCTATCATTTTTATATTACCGGAAGCCGAACTTGCTTGCAAGAGTGAGGCTGATGGTAATACACACTATGTGATGAGAGTGCACAAGCACTCAAATTCGTCAGAATTTGTTAAAATTTTTTGATAACAAAATTTTATCATCAATGGCTTACAATATTTTAATATTTCTGCATTTAAAATTGTTTTTTTATATTTTTAATAAAATAAGTGAATTTATTTTTCTAGATTTAAAACAATGCTTCCTCCATTTTGCTTGGAATTTTGATATTCAAAAGTTTCAAAACAGTTGGAGCAATACTTGCAATTGTCTTCTTTTTCTTGAGCTTGATTTTTTTGTATTTTTCACTTACTAGAATCACCGGCACAGGATTTGTAGTATGAGAGGTGATTTTATTGCCATTTTTATCTATCATCTCTTCGGCATTGCCATGGTCAGCAGTAATGATACAATCGCCGCCTGCCATTAGAGTTGCAAGAGCAAGGGCATATGCCTGTTTTTCAACGCAGGTAATAGCTTGTTTAGTTGCATCAAAATTTCCAGTATGACCAATCATATCAGGATTGGAGTAATTTACCAAGATAAAGTCGTATTGTCCGCTGGCTATAGCATCCAATGTGTTTTCAGTAATTTCAATTGCTCGCATCTTTGGATAATATGAAAAATCTTGCGTGTCTATACTATCAATAAGTTTACGCTCTTCGCCGTCATAAGGTTTTTCAATGCCACCATTGAAGAAAAATGTTACATGAGCGTACTTGGTAGTTTCTGCTATATGATATTGTTTTAATCCTTCCTTAGAAATAACAGCGGCTAAATTATCTTTTACTTCAATAGGCGGATATATGACATTGAGATCTTTGAAATCGCTGGCATATTCTTCCATAGGCGAGAATAAAAGATTTTTGAATTTTTTAGTTTTGAATTTGTCAAATTTAGGGTCTGTGATAGCATAAGTAAGCTCTCTTGCTCTGTCCGAGCGGAAATTAAAGAAAATTACGCTGTCATTGTCCTTAATAGTGCCCTCTTTTTCAAGAAGAACTGGCAAAACAAACTCATCATAAATGCCGTCATGATAACTTTTTTCAATATATTTTTGATATCCTTCGCTTGAAAAATTATTGCCGCCAACAATTGTTTCGTATGTTTTTTGCAAGCGTTCATAGCGCTGTTCTCTATCCATCGCATATATTCTTCCTGAAAGAGATGCAATTTTGAAAGAACTTCCCTTTATTTTTTCACTTAGCATGTCAAGATATTTGATAGCACTCTTCTGATAGGTATCGCGACCATCCAAAAAAGCATGAATATATACCTTTTGAAGACCTTTTCCCTTCGCCATATCCAAAATGGCAAAAAGATGGTTGATGTGCGAATGTACTCCGCCGTCAGAGAGAAGCCCCATAATGTGCAATGAGGAGTTATTTTTGCAGGCGTAGTCTAAAGCTTTTAAAAGCTTTTCGTTTTTAAAAAAAGCTCCGCTTTCTATATCCTTGTCAATTCGAAGAAGGTCTTGCCATATCACTCGTCCAGCGCCCAAAGTTAAATGTCCG
>USKO01000068.1 GCA_900555365.1 uncultured Bacillota bacterium | reverse complement strand
ATAGTAAGAGGCAATTTATCTTCCAAAATAGCCTTATGAAATGAATAGCTCAGCCTCTCCTTTTTGTCAGCCTTTGCAATTTGGCTAAGAAGACTTGCTTTGTCAACTCTTATTCCCATACTAGAAATTTCAAGTGCCATATCTAGAACTTCGTGATAAAACAGTAAATCTCCATCAAGGCTCCAATCATCATAGTCCGGTGCGCGCAGATCATGAGGCTTGCCATCACTTAAAACATCACCAATTTGCATAATAAACACTGTTTTATATTTTTTTGTAATTAAATACTCTCTTTCTTTTTCTGTCTTGTCAGGATATTGATCTAACAAATCTTGACTTTTAATGAAATAAACATCTTGACAAATTTCGACGCCATCAAAACCTTTTTTCTTTAAAAATTTGCTGGTATCTGCAATTGCTTTAACAATCTTTTTAACAGTTTTCTTTAAATAATCAATGGTTCTATCTTCTTTTGTTATTATTTTTTCCCAGTCCCACTGATCAACATAAATTGAATGCGTTTCATCCATTTTATCGTCTCGGCGAATTGCTGCCATGTCAGTATAAAGCCCTTTATGCGTTGAAAATGCATATTTTTTCAGTGCCATTCTTTTCCATTTGGCAAGAGATTGTACAATTTCCAGTTCTTTGCCATCTTTTAAAATATCAAACGCCACTTTCCGCTCAACTCCACTCAAATCATCTTGAAGTCCACTTTCTTTTGTAACAAGAAGGGGTGCTGATACTCTGGTTAAATCAAGTTTTTTTGAAAGCTCTTGCTCAAATTTGTCTTTTATAATTTTTATATATTTTTGTTTGTCAAATATGCTTAATTTGACATATTTATCTTTAATAATTTTCATAATTTTCTCCTTAAATTTAAATTTCTGTAAATTTTTATTACTATTATTTAAGGAAGATAAAATTTACTACAAAAACCTCCTCAAATAGATATTGTTGTTTATTATTGTCGTATTCGCCCGCTACGGCATTGCTCTTTTTCATATTATCCTCCTCTTTTAAATTCTAAGTGAACCTTTAAATTACAAAAATCGCACACTATTTTGAGAGTGTGCGATTAATAAGTTAATAAAATAAACATTATTAAAAAACACTCTCATGAGTTTCATGAGAGTGTTGATATGTTTTTATAAAACTTTAGACTTAGTCAACAACAAAAATGAAACCCATATTTAATGCGTTTAAATTATTATTGTTGTTATTATTAATAAGTCTAATCATAGGTTCTCCTTAGAATTGATGTTTATAGTATAGCATCATAAACATTATATGTCAATACTTTTTGAAAAATACAAATTTTTGATAAATTAGCTATAATAAAACAACCCGCATTGATCTAAAGGAAAAAACCTTTACTCTTTTAGCAATGTTACATTTTATTTATTTGTATTTTCTGTATTTATAGCAGAAAATATTTTTTCTGCTAATTTTTGATGACTTTCTTTACTTAAATGAACGCCATCCTCACCAGCTATCAAATTTTGATTATCTATAAAAATACAGTCATTTTTGATAGCAAGTTGTCGGTAGATAGAATTAAATCTCTTTGATTTTTCTTCTGAGCTACTGTCAAAGTCATCAAATAGCCCTCCTCTTATCTCACTAGGTGCAACTATAATTATTTGGGGTGCACTATTTAACAATGGATACAAATCTTTTTTTTAACAATCAATATATTTTTCTTGCAAGGATCGAGATATGTCCTCCAAATTTGAATTAAATTTTGTTTTTAAATCATTTGTACCAAGCATAATTAATACATAGTCAAGAGGATCGTGCGATAAAATGCATTGACCAAAGAAAAGAGAACCATTGCGATTACCTTTTGGGAATTTAATGTCATCCTTATCTACCGTTCTTGACGGCAAGCCCTCCTCGTGTTTTCATCTTTTCCTCTTTAATCATCATTATAAAATTATATCGATTAATAATTGTTCATATCTTTATAAATGTTTCGTTTTTTTATAATTTTCGTCATGACGACAATGGCAATTACAAATGCTATTACTAAACAAGATATTATTGTGATTAGCCCATCGAGTGATTTTAAAAATGGTTTTTTTGTAAATCTAACAACTATATTCATATCACTTGTAACATTTTCTATCAATAAAGTACCTTTGGTCGTTTCAACTAATTGCTCGTCCACATAGACTTCCATATCATAATTATATAAATTTGTATTAGTCTTTAATTGCACATTTTCACCATATTTAATATTTGAAAGATCTTGATCGCTGTAGAAATTTCCATTTCCAAAAATTGAAAGTGTAATTTTATATGTATTGATTTCCCATTTGGCGTATATTTCTAAATCTTTTGCAGGCATTTCGCTTAAATTGAACTCGCTAGTACAAGCTTTATCTGTATACCATCCTTTGAATGAATAGCCTTGTCTAACTGGCAATTCTGGGAAAGATATTTTCTCTTCTCGTTTAAAGTTTTCGACAATTTCTCCGCCATTTTCATAATTTAAATTAAATACTATTCCATAATCTTTAGCTTCAAGTTTAATATAAATGGTATGCTCTTCAAAACTGCTATTGTCATATGAGTTGTAACCATACTCCAAAATTGAGAAAATGAAGCTGCCATTATTATTGATTTCAAACAATTTTTCTTCTGAAACTGATATCTCGTCAACTTTGACGTCGACAATGCTATATCCATCATAAAGTTCTATATTAAAAACAGCCGTTTGTGGATGTATTATCGTTTGATTTAATGGCGAAATTTCGCCGCCACCCTCGTAAGAGAGTGTTATAAAATACTCTTTAAGCTTAAACTGACCATAGACAACTAAATCTGTAGCAGGCATATTGCAAAACTTAGCTAAGCTTTCATAATTTTCATCTTCAAACCAACCAACAAAGTACATATAATTTTGTGCAACAGGAGTCTGTGGAGGAGTGATTTTATCTCCATATTGATACTCTTGTTTAATATTATCAAGTGCGAAGTCATCCAAGACATATGTGATTGTGTAGCTTCTTTTTATAAATTCCACATATATTTCATGGGAACTTTTAATATTTGTAAGGCTTAAGCCGTTTTTGCTAATGTTATCTAGTATCTCCTCGCTTACAGCTTCGCCATCGACGATTATTTCTCCTATCTCATAGCCAGTTAAGGGGTTAAAATATAGAGTTTGACTATCACCATAGCTTACTTCTATTTTCTCTTCTGGCGAAACACTGCCACCGCCTGAAGAAACAATATTTATATTGAATTTTTTAATTTCCCATTTCGCATAAACTATTATATCTTCCTTTGGTGCAGTGCCTAAAATGAATTCTTCTTGATAATTATCATCTAGATACCAGCCTGCAAAATCATAACCTTCTTTTGTTGGCGTTTCAATTAATTCAATTTCTTGACCTTCATAATAATCTTGCGTTATAAAATTATCTTGATCAATTATATATTTAATTGTAAAAAGAGGAGCCGCTCCTACTCTTACGGTACAAATTTGAGAAAATAATGTTTGCCCATCCCAATTTGTTATCATTACAAAATAACTGGTTTTTTCAACTTGAGAGGTGTCAACGACTAGCAAGTTAGAAATACCCGTCTGTATTACTTGTCCATCTTCAACCGTGCCATTTGTTCGCTGCCACTGATAACTCAAATTAAACCCACTTGCTTTTACCTGCAAATACAAAGCTTCATTTTGCTTAACCTCAACATAAGATTCTAGATCGGTAAGTAATGCAAAGCTATCTATGGCTATGAATTTATTTCCATAAATTCGAGCATACTGCTGCGCCGAAGAGCTTTGATAGCCATATATAGTTATATTTGAATCTATAGTGCGGCCGTCAGCATTATCAAAATCAGTTCCAATTGCAATTTCTTTAATAGCACTATTTGTAAAATTATTTTGTCCCATTGTTACAATTTTGGGCATATAAACTATCTCTAAATTGTCACAGTTTTCAAATACATGGCCATTTAATTTTTCATTTGGAATTTCTTTAGCTAAAATGGTGGTATTTGTTAGGGTTATTTCAGTAAGCGCATAGCAATTTTCAAATGCAAAAGCATCAATTTCTGTGACAGAATCAAGAGAAATTTCTTTGAGATTAAAGCAATCAGAGAAACAATACTCTTCAATTTTGGTGCAAGAGTATGAGAGAAGTTTCAAAGGAGGCGGAGCTTTCATGGCACAAATGTCCCAGGCCGGTGATCTGACCAGC
>USKO01000067.1 GCA_900555365.1 uncultured Bacillota bacterium | reverse complement strand
TTCTTCGTCAGAATCTTCATCAACAATGCCTGCATTAAAGAAGTTGCTAGGTGGCATTTGTTTTGAATCTCCAACTACTATTACTTGTTTTCCTCTTGAAATTGCTCCAATAGCATCCCAAGGGAATATTTGTGATGCTTCGTCAAAAATTACAACATCAAATTTGCAAGTATCTGAATCCAAATAAGTACTTACACTTAAAGGTGACATTAAGAAGCAAGGTTTTAATCTTTGAATTAGTTGTCCAACATCACGAAGCAACAAACGAACAGGTCTTTGTTTGCTTTTCTTGTTTGCTTCTCTAACCAAAGTGCTTATTTGACTGCCTGATGCCATATTATTGGTATTTGGCATATCTTTTGTTAATTTTGTAACTATTTCAGCCTTAGAGATTTCAAATTTCAACTTATCTTTCTTTTTGAAGTTTGCAACTGCTGTGTCTTGTGTAAGTCTTGAGAAATTGTGTAGAATATTGTTTTTATCAAGTATGTAATACATCCACTGTGTGTAAAACATAAGCTTAAATGTTTGATCAAGGGTTGCTCTTTCAATTTTTGAATCAATTGATTTATCAATAAATTCTATAAGTCCTAAATTATCAATTTCATGTAAAACTCCATAGAATCTGATCCAATACTCAATATTATCAAAACTATCTAATAGATTTTTGATCTTTTTAATCAAACTATCGTAATTCATTTGATTAAAATCACAAATGTTTTTATCGAAAGATTCTTGCAACTTATCAATAATTTCCATTTGCTTTTCAGAATCTTCATACATAGCGATAAATTCACTCAAATCAGTTTGCAAACTCTTAAATTCAGAATAGTCAACTTTCTTTAAAGATTCTATTTCCGTATTCATTGTTGTGTTTAATTTATCTAAAGCATTCTCTAACTTTTTCCAATTGAAATCTTGTGATTTATTAGATAACAAATCAATAATTTCTTGTTTATCTTTTGTTGTTGTAGCTTCTAATTGTTGAGTATTTTTTGCCTCTTTAAGCAATTCAACGAGTTCAGGATATTTGAGTTTATATTTTTTATCGTTTAAATATTGACTTAAAACTTTTTTATCTCGTCTATAATTGCCATTAAAGAATCTAAATGCTGAAATATAATCATTTTTAAATCTTAAGTAATAATCTTTGGTGTTTATCTCAAAAAGTTCATCGTTGAATACTGCTTTAACCTTATTTTTACTTGCAACATAATCATTTGTGTCTTGGTTATATTTCTTTACTTTATCTACAAGTTTACTTAAAATGTCTTTATCAAAAAAATTGTTATCAAAATATTCCAAGTTTGATAGTTCAGTGATATAAGGGATATAGTCCTTTACTATATTGTTATTCAATAGTTCTACACTTAACTTTTTAGATATCAATTTCAGTTCTTTTGAATATTTTTGAGCAAATTCAAGGATTTGTGTTAATTGCTTTTTTAAGCCAATTTTTGTTTGATATGTAGAATCTTCATTGATGTATCCATACCAAGTATTTTTACGATAATCATAACCTACATTTTCTGAAAATTTTATAAAATAATCAAGTTGAACCAATACATCTTTTAAGTAGTCATTATCTTTCTCTTGAATATTGTCAATAGCATATTCAAAAGTTGGGATATTGTGATATTTAGAAATTACTCCTAAAATTTGATATGGTGTTTTGTTAATGCAAGGTTGGAGAGTATGCATTGTATCGGCATACTTATCTAGTTGTTCCTTTGCTTTTTTCAATTCATCAAGTTCTGCTGATGCTGTTTCTTTTATTGATTTTTTATTACTATTGAGAACTCTATATAATTCGCTTATCACATCTTTTTTATTTGTCTTATTACTGTGTAATTCTAAACAAAAATCTGATAATCCTGCTTTTTTAAGATTATTGAAAACGACATTTAAGGCAGCAAGTTTTTCAGATACAAATAAAATCTTTTTACCATCATACAAAAACTCTGCAATTAAGTTGGTAATTGTTTGTGATTTGCCTGTTCCGGGAGGACCTTGTAAAACAAGGTTTTTCCCTGATTTTGCCTTAATAATGGCAGACATTTGGCTGGAATCGGCATCTACAACATTGTGCAGTGTTAATTCTTTGCCTTTTTTGAAATAGTCGTCAATATCTATATTTTCAATGTTTTTATCTTCAGGAACTTCTCTATTAAGAAGCTTTTTAATAGTAGGATTGGCAAGTATCTTCTTTTCGTTTTCCTTTAAATCTTTATACATATTAAGTTTAAGGAAAGAGAAAGTGCCTATTGCCATATTGTCTTTGACAGACCAGCCTTTCTTTTCTACGAGTTTTTGAACTCTTTCAAAATACTCTGTGATAGTTTCATCTTCGTTAGAATCTCTAAACTCAGGCAAAGTCATACCAAATTCATTTTTTAATTTATAAATTAATGTTGGGTTGGTATTAACTTCATCTTCATATTGCACTAATTCAAATGGAAGTGTTGTTGATTCATTGTTTAATGAAATAGGTATTAAAACGAGTGGTGAAGAATACCAAATATCAGATTCTTCTTTTTCTTTCCAATTAAGAAAACCAAACGCTAAATAAAGGATATTAATACCTTTTTCTACAAGTGATGTGTTCGCTATCTTTTTAATGCTAGATAAAATTTTATGAATAGTGAAGCCTTTTTTATATGATAAAATTTGATTTTTCTTCAATTTATCTGAAAGAGCATCCACTACTTGTTGTTTTGTTACTTTATCAAATTTTCCTTGATTTTCATCTTCTTCATTACAATCTATTTCATCGTCTTTAAGTCGTCTGATATAATCATCAACCTCGTAAAAATACAAAATATCTCCATTTTCAACTTTGTTAAAGATGGTTTGAGTGTCAGGAGATAAAATATCAACAGTTCTTAACTTTGATTCTTTAAAGTTTATTAATCTATTTCCTTTACCTGTGTCTAATAGTTTCTCACACCATTTATCAAAAACAATGTCCATCTAGTTCTCCTTTGTATTAAGCACACATTACAGCGCCATGTAATTGTTCGACAATCTTTTGAACAATATAAATCTTATCTCCAAACATTCTGATTATATTGATATTATCAAATGGGCTGTTGTTGACAAGGTCATCAAAAGTAACATCTCCATTTTCTCTAACATAACTAATAATTGTTTTAACAAATTCTTGTTGCCTTGAATTTAGTACATTTTCCGTTAAAAATTGTCCAAATTTTTCATTTACTGCTTGTTGTTCTAGTCCAACGATTGATCTTACAAAAACTGCAAGGTTATCTTTTTGTGTAAACTTAAAATAATCTTCTTTTGTTCCAAGTTCACTCCAAAGTATGCTTTCTAGTTCATGTAAGTCATTTTCATTTATTTTTTCAAGATTTTTAATCTTTTTAATGACTTCTTTATTGCTATTTTCAGCAAGATAGTCAATAACTTTTTGTTCATAGGTTTTCATTCCTGCAATGTTTACACCAGCACGATTACCATTGTCAGTAATAGTATCATTGATGTCTATTACATAAACTTTTGATTTTTCTCCGTCAGGTATAAACTTTATAAGATCACGAAGCTCTTTTCTTAAATCTTCAAGAATTTCAATTGTTATGTTATCCCAAAACTCTCTTGTTTGAAGTTTAATGATAGTTTCCATGTGTGGTCTTATTTGAGGGATAGTAGTCATATTTGACAATGCTTGTGCAATTACAATAATTGCATTTTGGCTCTTTGTGGAATCTTGAGATTTATCAATTAAAGACACCTCAATATTTAAAATCTTTAAGTCAAATATTTTCGCTAACTCATCATCAGCATTAGGTGAAACAAGTTCAGTGATATGAGCTTTTAATTCTTGTAAATCTAGTTTTGATAGATATTGCCAAGTTTCATCTGACTTAAACTTATCTACATATTGCAAACTTTCTTTAACTAAAATTTGCATTGGGCTTAGTTTATTTACATCAGCTCTGACTTGTTCAATTAAAGAATTTCTATAATTTACGCAGAAATTATCTTGTTGATATTCAAGTGCTTGTAAGCCAAATATCAATTCTGATTTCATATTAAAAATTCTTTGTGTAAGGTTTAGTGATTGTTTACCTGTTGCTTTTTCCTTGAAATTATCAAAGAATCTAAAATTATCGCAATAATCAAAGATATAGAAACCTTGTTTATCTTGTTGATAATTCATATCAGGTTCAGAGATTCTACCCTCAAAAAAATCTCTAGATGGGGAGAATACTCTAATATTTTCACATAA
>USKO01000066.1 GCA_900555365.1 uncultured Bacillota bacterium | reverse complement strand
GGAAAGAGTGCGGGATAGAGCAAATTTTTTATATGCCTAAAAAGGACAACTGGTGGGCACTTGGAAGCGGAACAGGACCTTGCGGCCCAGACAGCGAAATGTTTTATGACACAGGCAAAGAGAAGTGTAGCAAAGATTGCAATCCTTCATGCAATTGCGGCAAATATCTAGAGATTTGGAATGATGTCTTTATGCAATACAAAGTAGAAAAGGAAGGAGAAGCAGCTAAACCGCTAGATAAACCAAACATTGATACTGGAATGGGACTTGAGCGAACTGTGTCAATCTTAAATGGCGAAGGCAGCGTCTATGATTTTGGAGCTTTAAAAAAAGTAATAGATTTCATTGGAAGCAAAGCAAAAATTAGTTATGATTTTGATGAGAAAAGCAAAAAAAGTTATCGCATTATCACCGATCATTTGAAAGCTGCAACTTTCATTTTAGGAGATGAAAAGGGAGTTCTTCCATCAAATCTAGGTCAAGGTTATGTACTTAGAAGATTTATAAGGCGCGCTGTCAATTGTGCTAGGAATATAGGTTTTGATACCCAATACTTCAAAGATATTGTCGATATTTTTATAGAAGAACTAGGAAATGACTATAAAGATATACTGAAAAATAGACAGCTAATAAAGGATGAGTTAGACAAAGAAATCGCAAAATTCTCTAAAGCTTTAGAAGAAGGGCACCGGGAATTTGAAAAGGTGCTAAGTGGCATAGAAAAGCATATTGAATTTGCTGCAAAAAACGGCGAAAGTGTGGATAAAAAAATTAGCGGCAAAGCAGCATTCAGACTCTATGACACTTTTGGTTTTCCTTTTGAACTTACTAAGGAGCTTGCCAGTGAAAGAGGTTTTGAAGTCAGCAAAGAAGAGTTTGACGAAAAATTTAAAGAGCATCAAGAGAAATCACGCGATCAGTCGAATAAAGTTTTTAAAGGCGGGCTTGCCGATAGCTCTAAACAGTCAGCCTATCTTCATACAGCAACACACTTGCTTTTAGCAGCTCTTCAACATTTCTATGGAAAGCAGGTCACCCAAAAAGGATCAAACATAACTCCAGAGCGACTTAGATTTGATTTTAATCTTGATCATAAGATGACCAAAGAAGAACTTGACCAAGTTGAAAATTTCGTCAATGACGCCATTAAAGCATCTATTCCTGTTGTAAGTGAAGTTATGAGTTTGCAGGAGGCAAGAAATCAAGGTGCACATGGAAGCTTTTCTGATAGATATGGAGAGGAGGTCAAAGTTTACTCAATAGGGAATATCAGCAAAGAGATTTGTGGCGGACCTCATGCAGAAAATACCAGTCAGCTTCATCATTTTAAAATTATCAAAGAAGAATCTTGCGCGAGTGGTATAAGAAGAATTAAGGCAATAATTGATTAAAAAGAAAATTTATATTGTAATTAGCTTTGAATTATGTTATAATAACTAAAGAAATTAATTAATTAATCGCGATATGAGATTTTTATCGCTAGGAGGATGAGAATGGCGGAAAATAAAGTTAGAAAGGGATTTACGACATATCTATTTATTTTATTGCTACTTATTGTTGCCGCTTTTTTAATAGTGCTTGTTGTAATGTTTTTCTCGCCTTTTAAAAACATATTAGGGCTTAAATATTATTCATACGATTTTGATAAAACAATAACCAATGCAAGTGGCGGAACGCCAATAACACTTGAGACGATTGATACAATCAATATCGATTGCAACAGTGCATCAGTCGAAATTATTCGAGATACAACTGTTGATAATGGCGGAGTAAGGATTAGAAATTACTCATCTGGATTTGCAAGAGCATCAGCAAATACTGACTTTGATTACAATGTCTACTATTCAAATTCAAATTCAGTATTAAATATAGAAGTCGATGAACCAGATGGATTTTTAAAATTTAGCAATAACATAACAATTTATCTTTTAGTTTCTGCAAAGATTGACTATGATTTATCTGGAACTCAAATAAACATAAATAATACTTCAGGTTCAGTTCTAATCGGCAATGCTGATAAACTTGAGCAAAATGAAGAGGAAATCGGGCTTTCAAGTGTTCTTGATATAAACAATCTTTACATTACCAAGTCAAGCGGAAGAGTGCAGCTTCGTTCTCAACTTGAAAATAATTTTGATAATATTTTTATTAGCACCAATGGAAGTGTCACAAGCCATATCTATGATTTAAATGTGAGTAGCAGCTTTACGATTAACTCACAAGAAGGCAACTTCGACTTTATAAGAGTTAACTATACAGGACAAGATCATGATAATACAAATATATCATTGAATATTGTTGACGGTATTTTTAATGCAAACGCTCTTTCAGGTGACATAAACTTAAATCTTAAAGGCGGATACTTTAATGTGACAGATGTTGAGGGCAGTGTTATTGCAAATAATACTATCAATCAAATGAGCGGCGCAGAGATAGAAATAGGCACTCTAAATGGAAATATCAGTCTTCCATATGCAAATAGCTCAAATGTTCACATCTTGGAAATGACACAAGACAGTCAAGCTTACATTCATTCGACCAGCGGAGATGTTGCGATAGACGCACTTCGTGGTAAGGCTTGGATAGAAACAACCTCGGGAGATGTTAATATCCATTCATATAATGATGATTTAGAAGTTAAGACTGCAAGTGGAGATATCAATGTAATTTACGAAGCTGATGCAATAAACGATGAACTGTATTTCTATTCAAACTCTGGCTCGATTGATGTGCGAGTAAAGAGCAACCTTGCTTTCATATTAAGAATATATGGAAATGATAATGCTTATCGTAATGATTCCAAAATTGATTTTCAGCTTCAAGGAGAAAGCTTTGCAAATCCTCTTACAATCAATAATGGAACAAAATATCTAACAATCAATACCGATGGAAATGTCTATATAGGACTTATAAATTTAATATAAAAAGACTTGACTTCAAGCAAGTCTTTTTTATTTGCTTAATTTTTTGTTATTTGATATAATTTTTGCAAGAGGAATATATGAAAATTTTACATACTGCAGACTTGCATTTAGGAGCAAAAAATTCAAAATTGCCACTGCAAAAGCAGCGTATTATGAAAGAAGAAGAGCTTGTTTTGCTACAAAAACTTTTTGAAAAGGCAAAACAAGATAATTTTGATGCCCTCATAATTGCTGGCGATTTATTCCATTCAAAAAATGTATCAAGAAAGTTAGAAAAATTCTTTTTTGATTGTGTCACAAACTTTGAAAAACCGGTAATTTATGTGCCTGGAAACCATGATGAAAAGTTTGATTTAAACTTGGCTGCAGCAAATTTCATAATTTTGGATGAAAACAATCCAAAGTATGAAATAGATAATGCTGTTTTTTGGAGCGTTAATGCAAGTGAGTTATTATTGAAAACAATGGATACAAATAAACAAAATATTTTAGTTGCTCATGGAGATATCTATAATTCATCATCAAGAGACTATTTAGATTTAAATAAAATCTTAAGTGAAAATAGATTTGACTATATCGCACTTGGTCATGTTCATTCCTTTAAAAAGGAGTCAATTGCAGGGTGCACTGTGTGCTATCCAGGCTCATTATTTTCAAATGGATTTGATGAGGTAGGCGATAAGGGATATTTAGAAGTAAATTTATCAAATCATAAAATTACTATAAACTTTATCGCATTTGCAAAGAGACGATATCAGATTAAAGAATGCGATATAACTGGTCTTAACTCTTTCTCATCCTTTAAAGATGCTATCAATAAAGCTTTAGAAGATTGCGGCGATGGCGATTTGATAAGGATTATTTTGACAGGATATTTTGATGAGAATACAGACAAGTTCTTATCAAGTTTAGAAGCAAGTTATGCAAATTTCTTCTATTTTGAAATTCAAGACAATTCTAAATTAAAGATTGATTTTGGCAAAATTCGCAATGAAAAGTTATCATTTAAGGCTGAATTTCTTACTATTGTAGAGCAAAGTAATGAAAGCGAGGAAGATAAAAACAAGATCATGCAACTTGGAATAGAGGCATTAAAAGGAGATGATTTATCAATATGAGAATTAGCAAAATTCACATTGAAAATTTTGGAAAACTCCACAATTTTGATCTTAATTTTGATGATAATCTTGTTCAAATTTATAACAAAAATGGATGGGGAAAAACAACGCTATCAATTTTTATTAAAGCGATGTTTTATGGTATGCCTGCCAAAAGTCGTGGAGATGAGTTTAAGTATGAAAGAACAAAATATCAGCCATGGCAGGGTGGAAATTATGGAGGATATATTGAGTTTGAAAATAATGGAACTTTATATAGAGTTACAAGATTTTTTGCTAAAACGCCAGAGGATGACTTTTATGAGCTGCTAAATTTAAAAACTAACAAACGAGAAAATCTCGAAAAAATTCCACTTGGAGAGCAGCTATTTAATCTTGGAGTGGAGA
>USKO01000065.1 GCA_900555365.1 uncultured Bacillota bacterium | reverse complement strand
GGTTCCCTCCACCTAAACAACTCAGCCTTGAAGATGCGATAGAATTTTTGGCTGATGACGAGATTTTGGAAGTTACACCAAAGACATTTAGAATACGAAAAATCATCTTGGATCACAATATGCGTCTAAGAGAGCGAGGGAAATTGTTAAGAGGCGAAGTTTAACAAAGTATTTTAATAAATTCTTTTGTTTAAAAGGGTTTTGTCTGCCTTCTCAAGACAAGTAAAAAATTAAAAGGAGAAAAGATATGTCAATGCTTTTGCCAAATCAAAGCAGAGATTTGCGGAAAAAATATAAAAGATTGATGTGGTTTTTAATTGCCGTTTTTATATTTGATGTATTTATTTGTTTTATATTTTTCGAATATACATCTTTGAACAAAGTCCTGGCAGGCTTTATCGTAATATGTATAACAGCAGTTTTATACTTGCTCTTTTCTCTAATTTGTGCTAAAATTGATAAAAAGAAGAAAGAAAAGCTTGAAAAGAATAAAAATAAAGACCCATTTACAAATGACTAGGAGGAGATATGGCCGATTATAAAATTATGCCACACAATATTGAAGCAGAGCAGGCAGTACTGGGCTGTATCCTTATTGATGTGCAAGCACAAGCAGATATTCTTGGAATGATGAAGGAAGAAGATTTCTATTCGCAGGCACACCGAGATATCTTTTCAAGCATGCTCAAAATTTATCAAAAATCTATTCCTGTTGATTTTGTGACAATTCTTGACGGTCTTGAAAAAGATAAGATTTTAGATAAAGTTGGCGGTATTGAATATATAACGACGCTAACCAATACTGTCCCATCGGCAGTCAATTTTAAATATTACTGCGATATAGTAAAAGCAGACTCTACAAGACGAAAACTTATTGAATCTGGGCAGAGAATTATTGAAGATGCCTATGAAAGTGAAGATAAAGATAAAAGCTTGCAGTTTGCTGAAAAAGAGATCTTTGATATTGCCGAAAAACAAGAGCGAAGTGCTCTTGAACATGTTGGCAAACCAAACGGCGCGATAAAGCATGTCATTGATAAATTTGATGCGATAGCAAAAGATCCAACAGCGCTTAAAGGTATTCCAACTGGATTTAAAGAGTTTGATAGAGTGACTAATGGTCTGCAAAACAGTGACCTAATTTTGCTTGCAGCAAGACCTGGTGTCGGAAAAACTTCCTTTGCCATGAATGTTATCGTTCATGCAGCGACTGAGCTTGGCAAAAAATGCGCAGTTTTTTCTCTTGAAATGAGCAAAGAGCAGCTAATTCAAAGAGCCATCTGTTCTCTTGCAAAAGTCAGCATGGCTAAGGCTTTAAATGGAAGCATGGATGGCGAAGAGTGGAAGAGAATATGGGCAGCCACTAAAAAACTTGAGCAAAGCGGGCTCTATGTTGATGACTCTTCATTGACAACGCCAGCAGACATTCTGACAAAATGTAGACGCCTAAAAGCAAAGGAAGATGTTGACCTTATCATGATTGACTACATCCAGCTTATGAGCTCAGGAAGCAATAAGAGGGAGATGAATAGACAAAACGAAGTAAGTGATATATCTCGAAATCTTAAGATTGCGGCAAAAGAGCTCAAT
This sequence comes from uncultured Bacillota bacterium, assembly GCA_900555365.1. Taxonomy (GTDB): domain Bacteria; phylum Bacillota; class Clostridia; order Christensenellales; family UBA1242; genus Caccovivens. Next base: position 2,853 of record USKO01000065.1, on the reverse strand, counting down.
GTCCCAATCATCGTGCTTTCACAGCTATCTAGAAGTGTTGAGTCGCGTGCAGAGAATGGACACAGACCAATGCTTTCAGACCTTCGAGACTCTGGTGCGATTGAGCAAGATGCAGATATTGTGCTTTTCCTCTATAATCCTGAAAAATATAATGATGTTGCACAGGAAGACGAACCTGGAACGGTTGAGCTTATCATTGCAAAGCATAGAAATGGAAGCACAGGCAAGGTTAAACTCAGATGGATAGGCGAGTATACAACATTTGTAAATCCAGACGAGAGATTTTTAGTTAAAAAGACTGAAAAAGTAGATTATAAATCTATAGAAGAGGCGCCACTTGAAAATAATGAGACTTTGGATGTCTTTTCAGATGATTAGGAGGGGAAATGGCAGAGAAAAAATCTAAAGATTATACCGTCGGCAGTCCTAAAAAATGGCTTACAATAATAGCTATAATTGTTTTGATTGCAATTATAGTTGTTTTGATTGTAATCTTTATTCCAGCCGACACATCAAACGCAAAAGAAATATTAAATAAAGTTTCGGCTACTTCTTATTTAAAAAGTGAGGACGAAAAGCTTTCATATCAAGCTGTTGGGAACAAACTGCAAAACAGCACTAAAAATTACTATTTAGACGAATATAACGATGTACTCGTACTTTCTCAAAGTATTGATAAAGTATTAGAATATTATGACGATTATTTAGTTTTTGCTAAAGATAATAGTGTGCTGTCAAAAAATTATTCTGCCATAAGGAAAAATTTAAATGCTGTTCAAGACAAACAAGAAGAGCTTAATGAGATTGCTGAAAATGTAGATAGGCTTGAAGAGGAAAGCGACACCTATCTTCAAAACCTTTGGATTGACTATAGAGAAGCCTATTCCCAGTGGCTTGAAAGCAATGTCAAAGCAATAGATGCACTTAACAATTGCTATCAAGGCTGCTTTGATAACACTTTGACAAATAACTTAGCATCAAACACTATTTTAAATACTGTAGACGATTATTTAAGTTCAATTTTAACCGAATATAAACTTGTAATTTCCAGCGATATAAAAAATTCTACAACAAACACTTATCAATACACATTTAGTGGTCAAATAGCAAGTTTTAGCAATTTTGTAGATAAATATATTGTAAATTATAGTGATATTTCAACCTACAGTTTCAATGAAAATATAAGAGAAAAGTATGAAAATATAAATCAATTCTTTGCAGCATTTGGCGAGGCAAACTTTATATCACTTATAGATTCAATGAATAGCGAAGGTCAAGTGACCAAGACATATGAAGATGTTGAAGATAGCGAGGGACTATTCGCTGAAGTCAAACTCTTTCTAGAGGCAAGGGGGTAATCTATGAAAAAAAGAAAGATTTTACTGCCAATATTCGCGCTTGTTGTAGCCTGCTCTGGATTAAGTTTGGTGGCATGTTCGGACAAAGGAAGCAGTGCCCAGACTTATGCATCGTATCAGGAGATGATGACAACATTTAAAGAGAATGACGATCTTTTTATAGCAAAAAGCATCAATAATTATAGTTCAAACTTCTATTTCAATAACTTTAATTATAAAAATAGCAGTAATACTAAAATTGATGAAGATAACAATTATCAAATGCTAAATGCAATTGGATTAAATTTTATTGAAAAATATTATGTGCTGATTGACGGCCTTGGCAGTTATAATTACAGTCAATTGGATAATTCAATCGAAGATTTGACGGACTCTTACAATAATTTAAAGATTGAATGCGAAAACTTAGTTTTCGTTAACAATGAGGCAAGCTATGAAATTTACAATGGTTATAGCACTAGATACAAATGGGAGGCAAAGGCTTTTATTGGTCAGGTCTATGAAAGCGCACTCACTCTTGCAGACTTTTTGATTGAAAAAGTAGGGTATATTGACTTGGTTGGACTAGAGATTACTCCTCCAGCAGAGGGTGCAACAGAAGATGAAATAAACGACTATCAAAGTGAACTTGAAAATCGTGACGCACAAACTGCTTTCTATATTGATTATCAAAATTTGCTAATTGCAAATGACTTTAAAGTGTTATTTATTGACAGTTGCAGCGGACAGGAATTAGACTTAGATGTGACAAATGCCGCATCTTTAGCTCTTGCTAATTATTTGCAGATTTTATCAAATGATACCAAGACGCTCACTCTTCAAGATGTGCAAAGATACAAATCAATAAATGACGCGTTTGATTTGGAGCGCCAAACAACTTTAAAAGCTCTTGAAGAGTTCAACATCTATGAATTTGTGACTGACTATGGCAGCAACATCGCAGCATATGAAAAAGAAGAAAAATATTGCGCTGCTTATTATAGACAGCTTCAAAAATATTTTAGTGAAACTAGCAATTTTGTAGGACAATACCTAACATATATTTCAACAAATATATATAATGTTTAATTCAAGGAGAGAAAATGGATTATACAAAACTTGCCCAGTTACTATTTCCAGATGTAACACTCAGTGAGCAAGACATTTTTAACAGATATCCTAAAAGAAAACTCAAAAGTAGCCAAGTTGTGACAAGGTTCGCACCAAGTCCAACTGGCTATATGCATATTGGGAATTTTTTTCAAGCCTTTATCAGTTATAATCTAGCAAAAAATTCTGACGGTATTTTATTTTTGCGAATAGAAGACACCGATCAAAAACGAGAAATTAAAGAAGCAAAGCAAGTAATATATGATGTTTTAAATGAATACGGCATCAAATTTGATGAATATCAGACACTTGACGGCAAGGATATAGGCAGTTATGGCCCATATGTTCAAAGCGAGAGAAAAGAGATTTATAAGGTTTTTGCTAAAAAACTGGTAAGCGAAGGCAA
>USKO01000064.1 GCA_900555365.1 uncultured Bacillota bacterium | reverse complement strand
CCTACCCTTGCAAGTTCGGCTTCCGATAATTTTATTTATAAAATTTATTTTCAACAGAAACTGCTCTATTATATCTTGTTTTAGCCTTTAAAACTGCCGCTGCTTTTTTCAATTTTGCTCGCTTTATCAATATTAAAATGGCACTGATAGATGCCACACCTGTCTCTACAAAGTCGGTAATAGAATTGGTAAAAGCTCCAAGTACAATGTCATAGGCTACAAGTATGGCATTGGGTAAAAGAAGAGCAAGTTTAACATTGTCAACATCTTTTAGCCATACTCCAAAGATATATAAAATAGGCGTGATTATTACAACAATATCAAAATATGTCTTCATAAAAAAGACCCCAACAAGTATACAGGCAATAGAGAATATAACTGGATATAGCCAGTGAATACTTCGATTTTTCATTTCAAAAATATAGAATAATACAATTACAACCGTGACAATTATAGAATTTATTCCTGCGACATATATACCATCTACCAAAAATGCAAGTGCATAAAATATATATGGCACAACTTGAAACAATAAAAAATGTTTTTTGCTGCCCACAAAATATGAAATAATAGTTAATATCGCGCCTACTGCGCCTACTGCCTGTGCAAGCCAAAAATTCATGATATTATTATATACCAAACAGCCGCTTGTGTAAAGCGATATCGCCTCGTGCCATTCGACAAAAATCATTCTTTTAATATTATTTTATTTTGACATAATAAAGGCAGCTGTGATATAATTTAAAATATGATGAATAAATTTTATTTGTAAACTTTTGATAAATTTAAAATGCTGACCTCATCATAAACTATTATCTTCACTTAATTTGCGGCTCTTGTCGCATGCTGACAAATTTTAGAAGGATTTATATATGTTAGAAATAAAAAATTTAACCAAAAAATATGGCGACCAAGTGGCTGTCGATAATCTTTCGCTAACAATCGAAGATGGACAAATTTGTGCTTTCATCGGTCATAATGGAGCGGGAAAAACGACTACACTTAAGGCGGTGGCTGGCATTATCGATTTCGATGATGGAGAAATTTTAATAGATAAAATTGATATCGTAAAACATCCTATTCTTGCGAAAAAACGGCTGGCATATGTACCAGATAATCCTCTATTATATGAACACTTAAAGGGAATAGATTATTTAAATTTCATTTGTGATATCTTTGATATTGATGAAAATTTCAGAAAAAACCAAATAGAATTTTATGCCAAAAGACTTGGCATATTTAACGATCTTGGAGCGGTCATTTCAAGTTATAGCCATGGAATGAAACAAAAGCTCGCTCTAGTAAGCGCCCTTATTCATCAACCACGACTACTTCTTCTCGACGAGCCTTTTGTCGGACTTGATCCGATAAGCAGTCATGAATTTAAAACAATCATGAAAGAGCTTTCAGAGGGCGGTGTTACCATTTTTTACTCTACTCATGTTCTTGATGTGGCAGAAAAAATTTGCAGCCATGTGGCTATTATCAAAAATGGCAAGCTGATTGCCCACGATACTATGTCGGCAATAACAAGTGATGACAGTCTTGAAAATATATTTTTGGAGCTTGAAAATGAAAAACACGATTAATTTGACAAAAATATATTTAAAACAAACCTTAGCTCAACTATTTTCAAGAAAAAATAAGAAAAAAACTTCAAGCAATGTGATATTTGCTGTTCTTTTATTTGCATTTGTAGCCGCCGCAATGGGATTTGCTTATTATGGTTTTGGAGAACAGTTTGTCGCTGCTGGCATGCCATCAATGGTAATAGTTATTGGACTAGTATTTTCTTCCTTCTTAATACTTCTTATGAACATCAATACCATGCAAGGTCAATATTATCAATCTCATGATTATGAAATGCTCTCTTCAATGCCAATAAAAACATTTTCAATAGTCACTGCAAAATATTTAAATTCATACCTGGTTTCTCTTATCTATAGCCTTACTATCGCGCTCCCCGCTTTTGTAATTTATTTTGTTTTTAATCCTATCACTGTGGTTTCTATAGTTTACAGCATAATAGCACTGCTTTTGATTCCCACTTATATGCAGCTTATTGCCTCAATTTTGTCATATTTATTAAACCTAATTACATGCAAACTCAAAAACAAAAATTTGATAAATAATATCATGACAGTAATTGTTACCGTTTTCACAATTGGTTTTGTTGTTCTTTCAAATAATGGATTGATTGGTCAGCTTTTTAGCTCGGGTATTCCACTTTGGCTTAAAATCATTCTTCCTCATGTTTACTTCTTATATAATGCGATAGTCAGCGGCAGTTTTCTACAATTTTTAATTTTTATTGCATTAACCTTAGCATTTGCTCTTATCAGTGTTTTGCTTGTAAGTACTCAGTTTAAAAGAATAAACTCTTCAAAAATCTCATCATCTAAAAATAAGGCAAAGGTGATCAAATTCAAACAGTATGCGACTATCTTATCTTTGATGAGAAAGGAGGCTAGAACATTTTTTAGCAGCGCCATATATTTTATCAATTGCCTAATTGGTCCATTTTTATCAATAGCTCTTGCAATAACTTTAGGTCTAACTTTTAAAGATCAAATAGCAAACAATATCCTACCTGCAGAAATGGCGAACGCAATATTCCTTTGTAGCTGCGCTCTTACAATTTGCATGATGCCAGCAAGTGCGTCATCAATATCAATGGAGGGAAGAAACTTTTTTGTGATTAAGAGTTTGCCAATCAAATATCATCAATTTATAGGATCAAAATTATTATTTTCCTTTATCCTAAATATTCCGTTTATTTTAATTTCAATTATAATTTTTTCTGCAATCACTGGTAGTAGTATAAGTGCAATAATCATAATGTTTTTAATTTCTATAGTCTTAACGCTGCTCTCCTCGTGCATTGGACTGCTTTCAAATCTTAAGTGGCCAAAACTTGTCTGGGATAATGAAACGGTCGCAATAAAGCAAGGCTTTAGCGTCTTTGTAACTCTTATGAGTAGCATAGTATTCTGTGCAATAAATCTCATTCCATATCTTCTTCTTTTCTTTGATATCAATGCGGTTTTGTCATTTGCAGAATATTTTGCTATTATGTTTGCATTCTATTTAGTGTTACTTGCAATCTTGATCACCCTATTATTTAAACAAGGCAAAAAGATGTATAATAAAATAAGCTGACCATTAAGTCAGCTTATTTTATACAACCGGTCAAAAGTAAAAGAAATATTTGTAATTAAGATAATTAATCATTCTTTACTTTTTCGCTAATATTCACGAATGAGATCTGCGCGTTAATAAAATTTTGACATCTCCGTCTTCGTACTTGTAAAAGGCTGCTTCGTATACAAAACAAATCGACAGCTTCCCAAAGAAATACCCAGCCTATTACAGTTATAATTTCGCTCAATATTTCTATGTTTGCATTTATTATCCATAGATATAGAAGAGCAAAAATTACAACTGCCGCTATTGTCAAAATCAGCGAAGAGATAAGATAGAACTTTAATGTTCGCTCAAGGTCTATTTTTTCATTGTAATAATAGTTTTTTATTGCTCTAGTGTATGTTTCTCTTTCACTTTCTTCAATTTTGTCACTCTTAACCACAATATGAAGAGGTTTGTTTTGCTTAATTAATTTTGCCTTGCTATCTAAAAAAGAAGCAACCTCTTGAGATACTATTTCTTGACTACTTTTAGAATATGGAGATAGAAAGTCGCTATCGTCATGAACAACCAAATTTATTATTTCTCTTCCATCATCATCAATAGGAAGATGCGTCTTTACTGTTATATCTTTTATAGTTTAAGTTTATTATTTTGAAAAGTTAATGTCAAATTAAATTTCTTCTTTTACTATTTCAAGAAATTTATTTTTTGCAAAATTTTGATAATTTTTGTTTTCTAATATGACAAATTCTCTCGCTTTAACCTTTAAAAAAGGCGATAAAATGAAAACATCATCCTTTTTTATTCGATTTTTATAATACTCAAAATTGACAAAGGCTACGCCGAGACCCATCTTGACAAAATCATAGAGAAGCACATAACTATCTAATTCATATTTAGGTGTGAATTTTATGTTATGATCACTTAAAAAATCTAAAATAAATTTTCGCGAGCGATTGTTCTCGTTTGGCAAAATTATTTCATCTTTTGGGAAATTATCATCATCAATTTTTATATTTTTAAATTGGTTATAATATTGCCCATTACCTATAAGTTGATAATATACTGGATATTCTTTTATCAGACTGAAATGATTAGGAAAATTATATTTATCTACAAAGATAATGTCTAAATCTCCTTTTTCAAGAAGTTCAATAAGCTGATTTTGCTCTTTTCTAACCATTTGAATTCTTATATTTTTATATTGCCATGCAAACTTTTGCAAGTATGTTTCAATAATTTGGTTACAATTTGCAGAATTAGCACCAATTCTTAAAATACCTTCTTTCAAAAGCTTTAAATCGTTAGCA
>USKO01000063.1 GCA_900555365.1 uncultured Bacillota bacterium | reverse complement strand
AGGCCACGCATTGGCATGATTTGAATTTCCTTGAAATTGCAATTTTTTTCAAGGTCTTCTTTTATTTGATTTGCCTCATTTTCAGCGAAGCAGTGAGTGATAATAATCTTATCTTTAGAGAAATCCTTGGCTTTCTCTTTAATCATTTGCACCAGTTTGACGAAACAATTTTTTAATCCGATAATCTTTTTAGCCATTTTAATTTCGCCTTCATGAGCAATACAAATTGGTCTTATAACAAGTGTGCTTGCAATCAAACCCGCAATCTTACTCATTCTCCCATTGTTTATAAGATTGTCAAACTTTTGCAAAATGAAATAGAGGCTGCGTCCTTCAGTATACTTAATAATTTCCTTTTGAATTTCTTCAAATGAAAGTCCGCTTTTTATAAGGCTTGCAAGCTTATCAACAATCAAAATTTCAGTGCCGCTACACTGTTTAGAGTCAATGACAAAAATATTGTCAGGATTTTTGTATGAATTCTTTGCCACACAAGCTGAATTATAACAACCTGAAAGTTTGGATGTAATAGTGACAATAAAAGTGTATTTTGCATTTTCAAATTCTTGTAAAAAAGATTCTGGAGCAGGGCAGGCACTTGAATTCTTTTTTGATGCGTGCATATCATTGAGCATAGCCTTGCAATCGAGATCGTCGTTATCTACATATTCGCGATCATTGACATTAATAGTGAGTGGAATGACTTTGAAACCTATTTCATCGTCAACAAGGTAGTCGTTTTTTAAATCACTTGCGCTATCGACAAGTATTTGATATTCTTTCATATTAATCTCCAATTATATATAATATTCATATTAAAATGAGTTATGACTTAAAGTATTTATCAAATTTTCTTTCCAATCTTTTTATTCAACTTTTGGCAAGAAAAAAATCTTACTTTTCTAAAGTATAATCTTTTTAATAAGAAAAACCAAACGAAAGTAAGACAATTTTTTAGTTCTTATAATTTTTTATGAAAAACTTGTCGAAAATATGTCTTTATTTATTCTTGAGGATGAGATGAAGGATTGATAAAATCATTCAAATTGCTTGCAAGCTGTATCTTTCCATATTTTTCATTGATAAGCTCCTCGGCGTCACTATAGTCTTTTTTGGTATCAAAAAAAGACATTTGTTTGACAAATCTGTTACTTAACATTGAGCATCTTAGTCTTATAGCTCTTACAGGATAGTTATATTTCCATATCTTATCGCAAAGCTCTTGTGCCGCACGGGCTATCTCTTTGATAGAGCCAGTTTTTTCCATCTTTCTTGATATGTGATAGGTTTTAAGGTCTTTATTTTTGATAGTGATTGAAATGCACTGTGCTTCTAAATTATGCTTTTTTAGCCGCAGTGCTACTTTTTCAGCTAAAAAATAAATCACTTTTTTTATATCTTCACGATTTTGAATGTCTTTCAATAATGTGGTTCCATTTCCTACACTTTTGGGAGGCGAAAGGGTGTAATAGTCGCTCACAGCGACATTACGAGTTCCAAGCAGGTCTTGTTTAAGGTTAAGACCATTTATGCCCATCAAATTGTTAAGATAGCTATCTTCAAGTTTAACAAAATCTCCAATTGTTGTGACATCAATGGAATTGAATTTCCTCTCAAGTCTTCGTCCTATGCCTATAATAGAATTTAAAGGCAACGAATAGGTCATTTCTTTAAAGTTTTCTCTAGATATAACAGTTGTAAAGTCGGGTTTTCTTAGATCTGAGGCAAGCTTTGCAAATATCTTTGAAAAAGAAACTCCAACCGAAACGGTAAAGTTAAATTCTTTTTTAACTCTAGCTCGTATCTGATCTGCAATCTCTTTTCCTGTCATTTTTAAATATTTCAGGCCATCTGTCACATCAAGCCAGCATTCATCTAGTCCTAAAGGTTCTACGAAATTGGTATAGTCAAGGTAGATAAGATGAAGAAGCTTGCTTATTTCTTCATATAGGTCATAGTGTGGAGGCAGGCATACCAAAGCAGGACAAAGCGCTTTGGCTTCGCCTATCACTTGTCCCGTTTTGACCCCATATTTCTTTGCCACTTCGTTTTTAGCTAGAATAATCCCTGTTCTTTTTTGTGGATTTCCAGTTACTGCCACAGGTTGAGATAAAAGCTCAGGTTTTGAAGAGCATTCGACAGAAGCAAAGAAATTATTTACATCAGAGTGTAAAATAACACGCTCTTTTATTTGCATACCTTCCTCTTTTATTGTATAATTGGTAAAGTGAGTGAAATTATGCAAAACCATGAAAATAAAGTAGAAATAAATCATTTTGTAAACTACTATTGTGATTGTTTCCGATGTGCAATAGATGAATTTATAAAGCTTAATGATGAAGAATTTGAAAACTTGATAAGCAAATTGTCTGATGAGGAAAAGAGGATATTAACCGAGTATACTGTTTTAAAGAATAAAGAGGCAGGAGTTAAAAAACTGTATATCAAGACCGACAATTTCCTTGTAGGCAAAGATATACTTGAAAAATATAGCCTTGAAGGCGGCGTAATAATCTCTGCTAAAAATTATCAAATGCTCCCATCTTCAGCTTTGATAGGTGATGGTCTAATTTTGGAAATTGAGAGTTTGCTTGATTATAATGCATCTCTTCTAAGCGATATAGTTGATTTCTTATCTTTAACAAAGACCAAAGTTCTTATAAAATTTGGACAAGATCTAGAGGAGGTTGGAAAGCTTGTAAATTTATACAGTCACTCTCCAGTTGAAATTCTTGAAGATTTTGGGTTTTTAGATAGAGATTGCTACCTCTATGGCCTAAATTTTATTGACAAAGAAGATCAAAAATTGCTCATGCAGTATAAGCCTTTTTTAATCTTTTCGCCTCGCAGCGATGGGCTAGAGGGGAAGGGCGCAATAAATCTATATAATTTTATTTATAACGATTTAAAATTTGGATTTTCAAGCGGAAACTGTTATAATATTGATATGCTAGCTGAAGGAAGACTTGCTAAAATTAATACAAATAATTTGATGTTTGATAATACTCTAGTCGACGATAAGCTGCTACTTCAATGTTTGACCTGCGAATCTGACGACCAGCCGCTTTGCACGACACTTGAGAAGGATTTGCCAACATGGAATTTATTTGAAAATAAAATTTTACTTCCGCAAGAGGCAAACAATATCAGGCAGGAAGCCAAGGAAATTATTAAGAAATATAAGGAGAAAGAATTATGAGCAAAACTGTTGAGCTTGCAAGACATCTGGAAAAGCTGCACATCAACAACATGTATAAGACCGACTTCTACTGGACCTGGGACAAGACCGACGACGAGATCGACGCTGTCTTTACCGTAGCCGACGCCCTGCGCGATCTGCGCGAGCGCAACAAGTCCACGAAGATCTTCAACTCCGGTCTCGGCATCTCCCTGTTCCGCGACAACTCCACCCGTACCCGCTTCTCCTTCGCTTCCGCCTGCAACTTCCTCGGCCTCGAGGAGCAGGTCCTCGACGAGAAGAAGTCTCAGATCGCCCACGGCGAGACCGTCCGTGAGACCGCCAACATGGTCTCCTTCATGGCTGACGTCATCGGCATCCGCGACGATATGTTCATCGGCGAGGGCCACAAGTATCAGAAGACCTTCATCGACGCGCTCGAAGAGGGCTACCGCGACGGTATCCTCGAGCAGCGCCCGACGCTCGTCAACCTCCAGTGCGACGTCGACCATCCCACCCAGTGCATGGCCGATATGCTCCACATCATCCACTACTTCGGCGGCGTGGAGAACCTCAAGGGCAAGAAGGTCGCCATGACCTGGGCCTATTCCCCCAGCTACGGCAAGCCCCTGTCCGTCCCGCAGGGCGTCATCGGCCTGTTCACCCGCTTCGGCATGGACGTCACCCTCGCCCATCCCGAGGGCTATGAGGTCATGCCCGAGGTCGAAGAGATTGCCAAGAAGAACGCGGCGGCCACCGGCGGCAGCTTCAAGAAGTGCAACGACATGAAGGAAGCCTTCCGGGACGCCGACATCGTTTATCCCAAGTCCTGGGCTCCGTTCAAGGCCATGGAGGAGCGCACCAAGCTCTACCAGAAGGGCGACAAGGCCGGCATCGACCAGCTGGAGCAGGAGCTGCTGGAGAAGATCAACAAGGCGCTGGACGAGCTGAAAAAGGACGGCACCATCGACAAGATCGTCAGCAAGTACATCCCCGCCGACAAGTAAGTTGCGGCACGTGCGGCACACCTGAGGAGGGCGATCCTTCCTCAGGTGGCTCTTTGTGTGTCAGGGAAACGGATCGGCACAGCCGGAGCATTCCGGAATACAAAGCGAAAAGGAGATGCCTATGGCATGGTTTGACAAGCTGGCGGCAGGATTGCAGGCATGGTTCACGAAGTTCCGGGAAGAATTTGTCCTGAACTTCATCGAGGGGGACCGCTGGAAATGGCTGGTGCAGGGACTGGGCAATACCCTGCGCATAACGGCAGTGGCGTTGCTGCTGGGTTTGCTTATCGGTGTGGTGGTCGCCTCG
>USKO01000062.1 GCA_900555365.1 uncultured Bacillota bacterium | reverse complement strand
AATATAGAACTGAAAGACTTTCGTAATTACGAAAGTCTTAATCTTCAATTTAACAAAAATGTAAATTTAATTCTCGGCAAGAACGCACAAGGAAAGACCAATGTCATTGAAGCTATATTTTTTCTTGTCATAGGCAAGAGTTTTCGCACTAACAAAGAAAAGGAAGTTATAACTTTTGGACAAGATGGAGGATATGTAAAAGGGGAGTTTTCTAGGAAATTTAGAGATGTTGAAATTGAGATGTTTTTTGATATATCTCATAAAAAGACTATAAAAATTGATAAAATTCCAATTAAGAGAATAGGAGAACTTCTAGGATTTGCAAATGCCGTCTTTTTCTCTCCTGAAGAGCTCAAACTTGTCAAAGATAGTCCGCAGGAGAGAAGAAGGTTTATGGACATCGATATATCTCAAACGAGCAAAAGATACTTTTATCTCATTGGTCGGTATGACAAGGTCTTAGCAAATAGAAATAAATTATTAAAAAGCAGTCAAAACATTGAAGAGATAAAAGAGACAATAGATATTTGGGATAGAGCACTTGCAGATCTTGCTGAAAAAATTTTTTCTGAAAGAAAGAATTTTATAGAAGAACTCTCTCCATATGCAGCTCTAGCGCATGAATATATCACTGGTGGTAAAGAGAAACTTGAACTTAAGTATATAAGCTCATTTGATGAAAATTACAAAGAAAACATGATAAAAGCACTGCAAAAGGACCTTGACAAAGACTTCAAAAATGGCTTTACTGGCAAAGGAATTCATAGAGATGATATTGATATCTATCTAAATGGCGTCGAAGTCAAAAATTTTGGCAGTCAAGGACAACAACGAACAGCCGCACTGTCTTTAAAACTTGCTGAGCTTGAAATAATAAAATCACGAACAGGAGAGTATCCTATTTTGCTGCTTGACGATGTACTGAGCGAACTTGACGCTTTTCGAAGGAAACGCCTTTTGAAATTTACCAGCAAAACGCAAACTATTATAACCTGCACTGAATTTAACGAGAACATTGAAGGAAAGATAATTAACATAAAAAAGAAAATATAAAATCATATATAAAGCGCTTTTGTAATTCAATTTACAACAAAAAACACTTTAACTATAAAAGTTAAGGTGTTTTTATTGTTTTTGCTTTATTTTATTAAAGCGAAAAAATTTTTTCATTACAATTTTATCATCTATTTATTTTACGCCTCAACTGCTTTGAAAGTCACAGTTTTTGATGCAAGCGTATTGTTTTCATCGTCAAGATTTACAAGTCTTAATTTTACTGTGTAATCGCCGGCTTTTAATGCAGTGGCTCTAAAAGTAGTTGTAACTTCATAGTCTGCAGCAATTGGGAATCCTGTAAGAGGTCCCCAGTAGCCTATTTGAGAAACATCCCATTCTTGACTTTGAGCGTCTGTAGCTTTCAACATGAGATTATCATTATCAGACACATCAACCATAATAAGCACTTTGTCATAGCCTTCTTCTCTAATATCTGTTGCTTTTAATGTTACATCAACATTTTTTTGTTCTCCGACAACGACTTGTCCAAAATCTGAAACTTCAAGATTATACTTAGAGTGAGGATCTCTTTCTCCACAAGCGGCAAGTCCTGTCAGCGCAAAAGCAAGAGATAATGAAAGTGAGCAAGCTGTTAAAAATTTATTCATAATTCCTCCTTCTCTATAAGTTTGTGAAGAATTCAAAAATTTATTCATTATATTAAACAAAGAATAAAATCACTTATAAAATATAAAAAAATCAAACTATGTAAAAAGTTATTAAAACAGAAAAAATAAAAAGATAATGTTTCATTTGATGTACATTATCTTTTATTTGTCTAAAAAGCAACAATTGTATGTTTTAGTTATATAAATATCAATTTGCCATTCCATCAATCGTTATTGAAAGCTCATTACAGTTTTCGGTAATTATATCGCTAAATGATATGCCGCTTTCTTCTATATTTAACGAGCTAGAAGAAAGACCAGCAAGATATATAGCCTTATCTTCTTCTGACTCAGCGTCTAAAGAGAAACTGCAATTTTTTATGTTAATAGTGATATTCATTATTTGTGAAGGAGAGAAATTGCTACTTGCAGACAAATTTAATCCTGTTGAGCTTTCGTCATAATCAAAAGACACATTTTCAAGCGTTATATTAAAATTGGTAAGATTTGCAGTAGACTTCTCATCATCAAAAGAAATTAAAGAAGCGCCAGAGGATGATGAAATCTCAAGATTTGCTATTGTTAGCGTATTGCCTCGTATAGAACTTGAGTCGCAGACGATTTTAAATACGCTTTGACCAGGATTTGCCGTGATGTTTGTGAAGCCGTCTGATAAAGTTTTTCCGTAAATTGTAAGATTTTTTGAAATCGGAATATATATAGTGCCAACATTAATATGCTGATTTCCGCCGATCATTATACTGTCGCCTACCTCGGCGCTATCTATTGCATCTTGTAAAAGTGCATATGACGATACCGTGATATCAGCTGTGATATTTAATGGCAAAATTATTTGTGCGCCTTCATAAGACAGGGTGATTGAGTTATCATTGTACGAGAAAGCAGCATCGCTATAAGTGTAATCTGTTATAACCTGAGTTTTTCCGCTTGAGTAAGTAGCGCTAATTATCATACCTGAAGGATCAAAATATTCGCCAATTTTGTAGTTTACTGTTGTAGGATATTGATCTATATTAAGAGAAACTACCTCATCTTTTACAACATTTAAAGTGATTTCTGTTTCAAGAGTGCCATACCTAACTTTTAACACGCTTCCAACTTTTAAAGGAGAGTCAACTTGCACGATAAGATCTTCTTGAGGAATCATATGATATTCGCCGCTTTCAAATTGTCCCCAAACGATTAGAACATCTCTATTAAATTCTTGGCCTTCGTAGTATACAGTATTTTGAACAGTTTGATCTATAAACAAGTTATAAGGATTGCCGTCTGTTACATTAACTTTAAAAGTCGCCTCTAAAGAGGTATCTTTAATCTTGCAAGATATAGTTACAGGTTCGTCATATGTATAATCAAGTCCAGTCATTCTCACTTCATATGTACTTGACATTGAAAGTTCAACCTTTTTCTCGTCGGAGGTGCTCCATTGCAAGGTGTAACCATTTGCATTTGAAGGAGTGATCTTTAAATATTGATTTATATATGTAAAACCATCTTTGTACAATGTAATTTCTGTTAAAGGCGTTCCGTCTTTGTTTTCAAAGCGGATACCTTCAGGTTCAACCACTGTTCCACACGCAAATAGAGAAATAGAACAAAAACAACAAAAAGCAATCATAAGTGATAAAATGAATATCTTATTTTTCTTCATATACACCTCATATTAAACTTAAGTTTGTACAGTTAAGCTTGTCAAATTTTGGTTTAGATTTTTAAAAAAGAAAAGTCTTCAAAGTTTGCAATTTACTAGTAAGCTTTAATTATAGTTTTTCTTTTAAATATAATATCATACAAAAATTTTAAAGACAAACTAATTTCAGTTTTTGAAACAATTTTATTTTAAAGTTTGATAAATAAAAAATAATTTTAATATTGTTTGACAAATCTAATAAATATATAATATGATTTTAAAAAGGAGGGAAAAATGAAAAAGTTGATTACAACGGTCATCATCATTCTAGCGGTAGGGCTTGCTATGATTCTTGTAGGAGGAATTTTACAAGGTATAAGCTGGCAAACATCAGATTTTGATGGAACAGCATTCGCATCAGCATTAAATAATGTCGGCTATATTGTAGCAATGCTTTCTGGTGTTGTGCTTGCAGGTCTTGGCGTTGCTTATGCTGTTAAATACGATGGCAAAGAAAAAGAAAACAAAGAAGACAAAGAAAATAAGAAATAATAAAAGTCCACTTTAAGTGGGCTTTTTATTTAAACCATACCTATATTGAATGTAAAATGGCAAAAAATTTGTTATCAAATTTCTTTTTACCGAAAATTTTTTCTATTAAAGCTCTTGTGATGTTTTTCAATTTCAACCATTTTTAATTGTTTTAACTCGTCGGGATAAAAATCTTTATCGCAAAGGTAAACATCCCAATATTTACGCTTGCCATGTTTTGTAAAACCATATTTTTTAAAAAGAGTTTGAGACGCTATGTTATCTGGAGCAATACAAACTGATTTTAATTTTGATAAAGAATTATCAAACATGATTTTCATAAGATATTTGCCATATCCTTTATTTCTGTATTTAGGAAAAGTGCAAACTTCAAGAAAATGAATACCATCTTTATTATATGGGTGTTTTTTGTTATCAATAAAGCAGCAGCCGATCCATTCATTGTTATCATCTAAAAGAACCCAGCCTTTCAACTTATTACCAAGTTTTATCAGGTATTCTGCATCACAAAAATCATCTTTACTAAAAAGAGGCTGCGCCACCTTTTCCCAAGTATATAGATCGTCATTGTTAAGTTTTCTGTATTTCAAAAGCATATTTATTTATATTTACATCCTTTTAGTGT
>USKO01000061.1 GCA_900555365.1 uncultured Bacillota bacterium | reverse complement strand
CTTATTCTGTGCTCAGTGGAGAGTGTATAGTTGATAAAGATGGGTTGGCACTATCAACGATGGCGCAAGCCTTATAGTTTTACGGATTGAATCTGCTAAAAACTCGGCAGCTTTTGCAACAGTAGTTATAACAGGAATAAAAGCGCCACCTACTTACACGGCAACCTTTGAGGCGGTTGATGGTCTGAGTTTTACAGAAAAAGACACCTTACAGGTTGCAAAAGGGAAACAGACATTTACCGGAGTTTTAAATGAAGGAAAGTTTACTGTTAGAGGCTTAACAGCAGGAGAGTATACCTATAAATTTGTAGGAGAATCCATAACTAAGCAAGGAACTCTCATTGTTCAGGACGATTTGACTATTCGCTTATCAGGCAAAAGCAACAGCACAACGATGAATGCTTTGATGGAAAATATTGCAAAATCAAAGGATCATAAACTCATTTTAAGTGAACCTAATCAAAGCCTTCTTTCAAATTTAGATTTACGCGTTGTTACAAAAAATTCAATGTATGATGTAATTGACATCAATATTTCAAGCATCAGTGTAGGGCGCGACTTAAATGCTGAAAGAGAATTACAGGCGGCTGAAAAAGAAAAAATTTACGCGCAGATAGAAGCTGAGCGAATGAGAAATGCTGAAGAGATCAAAGAGCTTCAAATGCGAACAAAAACCGAACAGATGAAATCGACTGTACTTCAAGCTGAAGCTGAAGTTCCTATGGCAATTTCACAAGCAATTAAAGAGGGGCGCTTCTCTGTTATGGATTATTATAAGCTTATGAATTTGCAAGCAGATACAGCATTAAGACGCGCAATTATAAATGAAAATAAAAATCAATCTGATAGTGATGATGGAGATTTATTCTAATGAGCAGCAGTACTATAATAATTTTAGTTGCTTGTGGCGTATTTCTACTTATAGTGCTTGCAATAGTGCTAGTGCATCTTTCAAACAAGCGTCGCAGTAATAATATTGACAGTAAATTAAAGCAATTTAAATCAGAACAAACATCTGCGCCAATCGACGAAAAAATTATCTTGTCAAAGGATACTCCAGTTCAAACCTATGAAAATGTGAAAGACGCAGAAGAAAAGAAGGAAGTCGTAGAGGCTGAAGAAAAACAATCATCTGGGCCTCCTGTAATTGAAGACTATATCAATAGTCAAGAATATCTTGGTCGCAGCGCAAATACAAGTAAAAAATTTCCAGCTAAATCAAAGCCTTCAATTAGATTGCAAAATGATAGAATTAAGCTAAATAATATGTCAGACCAAATGCGAGATAAGGAATTTGAAGACTTTT
Source organism: uncultured Bacillota bacterium (assembly GCA_900555365.1). GTDB lineage: Bacteria > Bacillota > Clostridia > Christensenellales > UBA1242 > Caccovivens. The sequence continues at coordinate 3,191 of USKO01000061.1, read as the reverse complement.
TAAACGAGCATGCGCTTTCAAGACGCATTTTAAACAAGGATATTTTGGAGAAGCTTAAAGATCTTCCGCCTGATATCAAAGCTATAATACTTAGCAATGTATTCAATAAATATGATGATAATTAAAAAAATCAGCTTTATAGTAGCTGATTTTTTTGTCATAACAACCAAGTAATTATTGAGTTTTTAATTAGGATTTAAAATCTTAAATTTTCGTAAAAAAACCAATAGATTAATATATGTACATTTAGCACAAAAGATTATAATTTCACTTTTGCAAGCATATTTTACTATATCATTTCCTAATCATGGAGGAAGAATGTTCAATTTTTTTAATGAGATTAAAGACAAGGGACAACTTAACAATCCCGAATTTTTAAATAGTTATAATATAGTAAATATGTCAGGAAAACTTCTCTATGTTGAGGGGCATTGCGGTGTGACGGTTATCTCTAAAGATCTAATCGCTTTCAAAATAAAGAAAGGACGAGTTGTAGTAGAGGGCAATGATTTTATAGTTAAAGAACTTACAGAAAATACTCTTTTGGTCCAAGGTGAAATAAAAAAGACGGAGATATTTTAAATGAATTTCAAAAACAAGACAATTTTTAAAATAAAAGGATTAAATCAAGAACGATCTTTTAACAATATTTCAAAAACTGTAAGCATTTATAACATAAAAAAAGAAGATGATGGAACAAGCCAGTTTGAAGTTGATTATAAAGATGCGAAAAAGACTAAAAAAATTTTGGAACAACAAGGCTTTCAAATTTTATCGGTTACAAATCATGGGATTTTATTTAAGTTTAAAAATTTATTTACTCGATATGGAATAGTGGCAGGTTTAATTTTTTGTCTTTTATTCTATCTATTACAATATAATTTCATCTTGCAAGTTAAAGTGCTTGGAGAGCCCAGCGAAATTCAGAGTTTGATTAAAGAATATGTAGTAGATAACTTAAACAGCAATTTTAAATATAACATCGATACAAAAGAGATTGAAAATTCAATAAAAGCGGAGTTTGACCAGGTGAGTTCTGTCAGTGTTGCAATATATGGCCAGACGCTACTGATTAATTATAATCCTTCTACAATACCAGAGGAAATGAGAGGGGAATTTGATCCAATTGTGAGTGAATATGATGGAATGATAACTGACATTGAGCTTGTTTCTGGTACGCTAAATGTTAAGGTGGGAGACATTGTGCAAAAGGGTGATGTGCTAGTATATCCATATATAATTGACACCGATGGAGAAACTCGGCAAGTGACGCCGTCAGCTAAGATCACCGCGAATGTTTGGTTCAGCGAGAGCATCACGCACTATGATTATAGAGTGGAAACCAAACGCACAGGAAAGAAGATTGTCTCGAGTTTTGTAAAATTAGGAGATTTGGTGATCTATAGCCATGACAGAGAAAACAATTTTCAAGAATATGAAGTAGAAAGTTATTCTCAGCCACTTACCAAAAATTTACTACTTCCTTTTACTCTAGAAAAAATTGTATATTACCAAACGCAGACGGATGAAATAATCGAGCCATTTGAGGAAGTTCAAGAAGAGGTAATTGAAAAAGCTCGCGAAAAAACGTTGATTTTTTTAGATAAAAATGCAATAATAATAGATGAAAATTATATTATCAAGGACGCTGGAAGTGTTCACAATGTAATTTATACAATAACGACCAGCATCACTTTTGGAGGCTAGATGCAAATTTATTTTGAAAAAATCGGCTGGAGATATAGAAGAAATATCAGAAAGGTTGTAAGTCAAGCATTAAAATTTACTGATAATGACTTACCTATGGCAGTTGTCACTTTTTCTTTTATGAATGAAAAAGAGATAAAATATTTAAATAATAAAAGCCGAAATGTAGACAAAGTTACAGATGTTCTTTCTTTTCCAATGCTTGAGATGCACTATGGAGAGAGTTTAAAATCATATATTAAAGAGGTTTCCCCAGATGGAAATCTTTACATAGGTGATGTGGTAATTTGTCCTCAAAAGGCAAAATCACAAGCGAAAGAATATGGTCATTCGATGAAAAGAGAGGTGGCATTTTTGGCTTTGCATGGACTATTGCATTTGCTTGGCTATGATCACATCAAACATGAGGATGAAGTTGTGATGATGCACCTAGCCACAAAGATTTTAAATTCATTAAAAATTGAGAGAAAATAGCGAGGATTTATGTTTAGAGCTGGATTTGTAGCATTGATAGGCAGGCCAAATGCCGGGAAAAGTAGTTTAGTCAATCGTTTGGTTGGTGAAAAAGTTGCTATAATTTCATCAAAGCCGCAGACAACGCGTGATAACATCTTGGGAATTTTGACTAGAGATGATTATCAAATTGTATTTGTAGATACTCCCGGCGTACATCATAGCAAAAATCATTTAGATAAAAGGATGATGAAAAATGTGCGCAGTGCCATCAGTGGAGTAAATCTTATTGTCTATTTGCTTGATGCAAGCAAAGCTGTTGACGAAGAAGAGAGAGCATACATAGAACATTTGCCAGAAAATAAAATTGTTGTTATGACTAAGTGTGATTTAAAACAAAAATGTGACTATAGCTATGATGAAAAGATATCTTCAAAAACTGGTGAAAATCTCGATAAATTATTAAAATTGATTTTGGAAAGACTTCCTTGTTATGAAAAGCCAAACTATCTCTATGAAGAGGGCTATTTTACAGATAAGAGCATCAAATTTTTAATTGGCGAAGAAATACGAGAAAAGGCGCTAAATTTACTTCATGAAGAGGTGCCACACGGCATTGCAGTTGAAATCATAAGATTTTATGAGGGCGAAAAAATTTGTGAAATTGACGCTGATATCATTTGCGAAAATGAAAGACATAAGGGAATGATTATTGGCAAGGGCGGAAATGTATTAAAACAAATTGGAATAGCCGCGCGAGAGTATGCACAAAACTTGCTTGATAAAAAGATCGTTTTAAAACTTTTTGTAAAGGTAGAGAAAGATTGGAGAAATAAACCAGAAAAGTTGAAAAACTTAGGATATTAAATTTAATATTTAAAAGGCTTATATAGCCTCAGACTGTAGACAACGGCGCGACCGAAAAATTATTTATAATTTTTCTTGCTTCGTTTACTTAAAAACGCCCCAACCCAGTCATTTAGGAGTACTAAATTCCTGGCCTAGGGGCATTTTTCGAGCGCAAGCCTTCG
>USKO01000060.1 GCA_900555365.1 uncultured Bacillota bacterium | reverse complement strand
CTTGAAAATCGCTCTTCACCATATTCATAGATAATATTCGCTAGTTTTTCCTCTGAATAAGTATTTACAACTTTTTTTGCTGTTAATTTTTGTGTTTTGTCCATTCTCATATCTAATTTGCCATCATGATTTATGCTAAATCCCCTATTTGCGTTATCAATCTGATAAGAGCTGACCCCAAGGTCGATCAAAAAGCCATCAATGTGACTGATGTCCATTTCTCTTAAAATAGATGGAGCATCTTTAAAATTAGCGTGGATGAGAGTAATATTCTCATAGCCTTTAAACTTTTCTTTGCAGTGAGCTATTGCATCGGCATCTCTATCAAAAGCGTAGAGATGGCCTTTATTTGAAAGCCTCTTTAAAATTTCTTTGCTGTGGCCGCCACCGCCGACAGTACAGTCGACATAGCAGCCATCTTCCTTAATTCCAAGTCCGCTGATTACCTCATCCAGCATTACTGGTACATGTTTAAAATCCATTTACTCCCCTTGTAAATCTTCAAGTAGTGAGAAGACATAAGCAAAATTGATCTTTATGTAATTGTCAGGGTCTGAGAATAACTCTGTCAATTCTTCAGACGCCTCTATTTGAGTAGAATATGCCTCCTTAATTGCATTGGTCAAATTGATAAATGCCTCTTTGAATACACCTTCTTCGCTCTTGCCCTGGATTTCAGTTCTATAAGCATTCTTCTGGAGGGTATCCATAAAATTACCAAGTTCTACTTTATCAATTTCAGATATTTTCATGCCACTTTGATAAACATTGTTGATACTGATAAATCCTTCAAATACATCACATATCTCATCCGCCTGATCTTCAACATCGCCCTCTTTGAGAGTAACTGCAGTAAAATCTATTGTTGTTTGAGAATTTGGTGTAAGTCCATTTATTACCTCTTCAATTTCATTTGCAATATTTTGTTTTAGGATGCTCGTTGTACTTGCATATAAAACTGGCTTAAGCACTCCTGCCACCTGGTCTCCGCTAAGGCTGTCTATGATAGAGGCAACATTGCCATTAAGTGCAAGCTCAAGATATGTTTGTCCATCGGCAGCTGTATAGCTATTTAAATTTATCAAAATTTCACTGATATAAGGAATCTCACTCTTCCACGCATCATAACTATTTAATAAACTTAAATCCATTACATCGCTATCTACCACACTTGTCAAATTATCTACTATGATATCGCGAGTGAAGTCAAGTTGGTACAAAGGTAAAATGATCTCTTCAAGCAGAGTGCGATTTGCTCTGACTTTACCAGCAACCTCGCCAACGATTTCACTTGCCTGCAAATCGCTTGTCAATGTTGAATAAAGGTCGCTTGTCTTAATTGCTATAAGAGGCTCGCTGATAAATTCAAAAAGATCTGTGAAGCTATTGGCTGTAACTTCATTGCCATCTTTGTCAATTAGCGGCTGGCTTGGAAGAGAGATATTTTGCTCGGATAGGAAACTATCAAGTATTGAAGTTCCTTGAGATGTTTGTAAAAGTTTGATGCCTCGCACTTCATCTATAAGCTCGCCAAGCTTACTTGTAACAGATGCAATATCGATGTTGCTATCTTTTTCAACCAGCATTGTAGGTTCACTGATAATATCAAATATGTCGACCTCGTCTGATAAATCGCTATAGTCTTCTATAACATTTACAAGTGAATTTGAAACATCATTCCAATCTTGTTCTGTCCAGCTTGATGTATCAACTCCAACCTTATCAAGATCGCCTGATACTGAGTCAAGAGCTAAGTTGACTATGCTAACGGCGCCATCTTGAATGATATTCAAATTGAATACGCTTCCTACTGCCTGAGTGAAAGTTGTTTTATTTTCCTCTTTAACTAAAATTTCTATAATACTTTCGTCCTGGGCTGATGCAATTTGATCGAGTACTCCGCTAGTACTAAGATTTTTATAAATTCCAAACATATCTTTTATATCTGATGAAAAATATTGATAAATTTGACTGTTATCATCCATTGCTCTTAAACTTGCGGCAATATCGTTTAGCACAGGCTCAATTTGTCTATGCCTTCTATATTATTAATAAAAGAATAGTCTTGATAATTTTCTATGATATTTGCAAGCGTTGAGGCGAGGATTTTTTCAAACAATTCTCCGTCTGCAAAATTATTTACACTCTTCTCGATGATCTGGAAATTAGTATTTTTAAAGTTTATAAGACCACTAGCATCATAATTATTCTTTAGCTGATATGCATAGTCTGCAATAACATATCCATTTTCGATCTCTTCTCGAATTTCCACATTTTTGCCATCAACCTCTACCTTAGTCAGATAATCAAACATTGCATTATCTAGATTGCTTGCACTGCAAATTTTGATCAAAAGATTATTTTCAAGCCCAGATATGATTGGATGAAGTGAAGAAGGCAGAACGCTATCAATTAAATGCTCGGGATTTTCGCTATCACTCTGACCTTCTTCTTGTGCTACAGCAAAATATGTCCTATCTTGCGTAACATAGTCGACAGTGCCAATGAGCGCGGCAAATGGCATGAAAATGAAAATTGAAAATATGAATGTCTTTATAAGGCCAACGCCGCCACCAAACCAACGAAGTTTTTTTGCGTCAGGTTTGTATTTTAAGCAAGTAACTGCCAATATCTTGTAGATAATATAGCATACTAGCTCAACAAGCAAAGCTACAGCAATAAACATAATAACATTGGCAATCGCTGCTGGAAGTCCAGAGAAAAAAGTATCTAGGTTAGGATTGTTATCAATTAGCGATGCGATCTCTTCATTATTTTTTAAAGAATCGACAAGCGCATTATTGATTGTTGTTGCTTGTCCATTAACTGTTATTGAAATATTCAATATCGCTTGAGTAATCAAAGGCGTAATAAAGAATGATACTATAATTCCTACTAGCGAGATTACTAAATTCACAACCGACCTTTTAAGGCCTCGCCAAAAGCCAATAAAAAATCCGGCTATTAAGATAACAACGAATACTATTGAAATTATCCAGCCTATTGCACTTGCGCTCATAACATCTCCTTTTTAAAACATTATATCAAGATACTTTATTGTAACATTTTTAACTCTTTCTTTCAATCTTTTTAAGCAATTTTTAGTAAATAAATGATTTTGCATTTCCCAATAACAATAATTACCTTTTTTATATCATTTTAAACAAGATTTATATATTTTATATCTCTTTTAAAATCTTAGAAAATCCTCATTTGAAATTTGATAGCTTATTGTCTTCAATCTAAAATTTTTGTCATATATCGACATTTTAATAGATTATTATATAAAGATATAAACGACAAATTTTGATATAATAACATTGTGAAAAAAAATTTTGTCTTCATTGTAGGTGTCATAATAATTCTAGCCTTTGTTTGGCTTGTAACCTCTATTGGAATGCAATATAACAAATCAAAATCGAGTAATATTCACCTTCAAGATGAAATTTTTTATCATTTCGAAGATGATTTTAATTAAATATTTAAAAGAAAGCAAAATGTATTAGCCTCAATCAAGTTACCTTTTACTTGCAAAATTTGTCATATTGTGCTATCATTTTGCTATGCGAATTATTAACCTTGCCTCTGGCAGCGATGGGAATTTAACATATATTGAGTCTGAACATCAAAAAATTTTGCTTGATGATGGTCTTTCATGCAATGAAACTACTAAAAGGCTTGATATAATCGGCGTCAAACCATACCAAATTGACGCGATTTTAATTTCTCATGAACACAGCGATCATATAAAAGGTGTAGATCTATTGTCCAGCAAATATAATATTCCTGTCTATGCTCACAGCGAGGTTTGGATCTCGCTTGACGACAAGCTCAAAAAGGTTGCAAGCAAAAACAGAAGAATGTTTGATGGGAAATTTACCCTCCTCGACATAGATATTGATCCGATCGAAGTGCCACATGATGTAAAATGTTATGGATTTAGCTTTAGCCAAAAGGATAAAAAAATAAGTGTGGTAACTGATCTTGGACATTTAAACGAAAAAATTCTGAAATCTATAAGTGAAAGTCAAATTGTTTATCTCGAAGCTAACTATGATCGAGATATGCTATATAACGGCACTAAATATCCTCTATCCTTAAAAAGGAGAATAGATGGTCCTAACGGACATTTGTCCAATCTTGATAGCTCTAAAGCAGTTGATTTTCTTGCAAGAACTGGAACAAGGCAGATTATTCTTTCCCATTTAAGTAAAGAAAATAACTCGCCTACTTTAGCATATACATATATTTCTAATGAAATCGCTAAAAATGGAATAAAAGAAGGAGCGGACATTCGTATTGATGTTGCATCTCCAAATATTGGCTCATTTTTCCGATTAAAATAACTTTGGATATTCTTTTTGTCACTCTTTAATTTGGGTTGAAAATTTTATTGTTGCCTTTCTATCAGCATATTATAGGCTGTTTGTATCATTTTTTACCCTTATTTTTTGTCATTATTTTATGTGAATTTGTAAAAAACCTTTGCAAAAAGCGATGTTTTTTGTAAATAGGTATTGTAATTTGTAACAAAATATATGATGTTTATTTAAAATAATTAAACCAACTGCT
>USKO01000059.1 GCA_900555365.1 uncultured Bacillota bacterium | reverse complement strand
TTTTTTTGCAAGAAATAGGGTTTTTTATTGAAAAAAAGCGTTTTCCGGCTTGATAAATTTAAAAAATTAGGTATAATTAGTTTGAAAAAAATATTTTATTTGATATTATATAAACAAGGAGGGAATCGTGAAAAATTTTAAATTAAACTTAATGTATATTTTAAATATCATCTTTGGTGTGCTTATCTATGTGTTTCTATCACAATCTTACATAGCTATTGGAGAAGGAAGATTTCAACAAAATATTACTGGATATGATGTAATTGGCAATTATTTTGATGGAAATTCGACTGAGGTTATGATGGCTTTATCAAATTTATTAGTTGCAATCTTAGCTGGGGTAATAATTTTGATTTCTATCTATGGCCTATTAGCTTCAATGGGGATTGTAAAAAGTGGTAAGGCTGTAAAGATTGCTAATTTTGTAAATATTGTATCATCATTAATATTATTTGCTTTTGCCGCTATTGGTCTATTCTGCACATTGGGCGAAACCGATTCAAATGTTATTGTAGAAAATTTATCTAAGGTTGGCTGGGCAAACATTGTCAATATGATTATAGGACTTTTGATGCTCGTTGCTTCAATTTTGAGTTATGTATTTGCAAAAGGCACAAAGAAAAAGAAGAAAAAATAATTTTAAAAATAAATCGAGGCGCAAAGCCTCGTTTTTTATAAAAAAATAAAAACAAGCGTCAAGCTTGCTTTTATTCATTATTCATGCCTTAAGGATTCAACAGGATCGAGTTTGGCGGCTTTGCTTGCTGGATATAGTCCTGCAAGTACACTGATAATCATACTTATTGCAAGGGCTATTAAGAAATAGTACCACATAAATGCAATTGGTGCAAAGCCAATTAATGCTTTAAATACAGCTATCAATATTCCGCCAATTATCAAAGAGAAGACTATTCCAACTATTCCACTTAAAATTCCAATCAAAAGGCTTTCACTGCTAAATATCAATTTGATATCTTTTTTTCTAGCTCCAATGCTTTTAAGTACGCCAATTTCTCGTGTTCTTTCTGAAACGCTCATGTATAGTACTACTAATATCATAATCAAAGCCACAACAAGCGAAATGCCAGCAATAATTGCAAGTGCTATAGAGAAGGTTGACATCATTTCACTAAACATAGCAGCAAGTTGCTCTTCAACTGATCCAGAAAGATCCAATCTATTTTTACTTATATAATCATTGATTAAATCGGTGGTTTCTTCATTATCTGTTTGAATATATAATTGAGAAGGCTTTAATCCAGTTGCTTCAAGGTTTGCGTTTGTCTGAGCTTCTTTTACACAATCATTTAAGAAATCATAATCTATGTACAAGACCATCATATTTGCAAATACTGAAACATCAACGAGTCCAGTTATAGTAACTTCTTTATTGATATTGATTGTAGTATTATCAAGAGTCAGATTGATAAGCAAAGTTACTTTTTTGCCTATAACATCTTCAGGGTTTTCTACGCCTAAGAACTCGACAGCTGCACTAGACAACATAATTTCATTTTCACCACTCATATAACTATTATCAGTTAAAAGATTCTCTTGTGAGTAATAGGGCGGTGTTGTGTATGTATACATAATCATCGTTGTTTTGGACTCGTTTTCTTCTGTTACATATTGCAGATTTCCAGCTCCGATGGTTGGCATACTAAACCCATAATTTAAGTTTTTGTTTTCACCATCTGTAATGACTCTAAAATCGTTATCTTTGCTTTCTAGATGTGCATTAATCTCACTGGCAATTTCCATTATCTCTTCTTCTTCAAACATGCTAGGCAGGAAGGAGGAAGAAGAATTCTCTAAATCATTGCCGTATCTATCTTTGCCGCTTTTCGAAAGGGTAACAATTGTCGGGTTGGTATAATTAGAAGCTGTATCGTTGATGTATCCAGTTAAGCCCGCACCCAATGACAGCATAAGAATTAATGAAATCAACGAAATTGAAACGCCCACAGCCATTAAAAAATTTTTTGTTTTACTTGCCCACATATTGTGGAAGGATAATTTGAGAGCAGAGATAAAAGACAAATGTCCATCTTTATGATGTTTCTTCTCTTCTATCACTAAATTTGATTTGCCGCTAATTTTTTCATAGTCGTCTTTACGAATGTCGCTTATAATCTTACCGTCAGCGATTTCAACAACTCTAGATGATATACTTGCAACCTTTTCAGAGTGAGTGACCATTATGACAAGTTTATTATCTATATCGGCAATTTCTTTTAAAATTTCGAGAATTTGTCCAGTGGTGACAGAGTCTAAGGCGCCAGTAGGCTCATCTGCCAAAATTATGTCTGGATTATTTATCAAAGCTCTAGCAATCGCCACTCGTTGCTTTTGACCACCTGAAAGCTGTGTTGGTTTCTTTTTAATGTGATCTTTAAGTCCTAGCTTTTCCAAAATCTCAATTGCCCTAGCATTTTTTTCGCTTTCCTTTACATTTGATAATGTCAAAGAAATTGTAACATTATCAAGCACAGATAGGTGAGGAATAAGATTAAAAGATTGAAATACAAACCCGATTTTTTTCTTTCTATAATCATCAAGTTCTTTTTCCTTAAAACTCTTTAAATCTTTTCCTCCGATTTGAATATGACCTTGATAGTCAGAGTCAAGCCCGCCAATGATGGTCATGAGCGTGCTTTTTCCGCTTCCACTTTCACCTATGATAGAGACTAGCTCTCCTTTTTCGAATGATACATTTATATCTTGCAGGGCTGTAAATTTTTCTTTGTTTTCAAGCTTATACTCCTTAAAAACATTTTTAAGTTCAAGTTCTGCCATTTATATCTCCTTAAAAATCTTCTCCACTTTCAAACTGACTAGTATATAGGTCTTTATATACTCCACCTTTTTCCATAAGCTGTTTATGGTTGCCAATTTCAACAATATTTCCATCTTTCATTACAATGATCTTATCCGCATTTTTGATGGTCGAAAGTCTATGAGCAATCACAAAGCTTGTTCTTCCTTTTGTAAGCCTATCCATTGCTGTTTGAATTAATATTTCTGTTCTAGTATCAACTGAGCTTGTAGCCTCATCCAAAATTAAAAGGGGAGCATTTTGTACCATAGCTCTAGCAATGGTAAGAAGTTGCTTTTGACCTGCAGATATATTTGTCTCTTCAGCTAAAACCATATCATATCCTTTAGGTTCAGTTCTGATAAAGTGATCAACATTTGCCATTTTGCAAGCTTCAATAATCTCTTCGTCAGTTGCGTCTGGCTTGCCAAATCTCAAATTTTCTTTGATAGTGCCTTCAAATAGCCATGTATCTTGCAGAACCATACCAAAAAGCGAACGAACATAACTTCTATTCATATCTTTAGTATTAATGCCGTCAATCAAAATTTCTCCGCTGTCGATTTCATAGAAACGCATAAGCAGATTGACGATGGTGGTCTTCCCAGCGCCAGTTTGACCAACTATAGCAATCTTTTCACCAGGATTTGCAGTGAAGTTGAAGTCAAATATTATTTGTTTATCTTTACTATAACCAAAATTGACATGCTTAAATTCAATTTTACCTTTAACATCTTTTATTGTCAAAGTCTTTTCACTTTCATCAGGCTGCTCTTCTTCATTCAAGAATTCAAAAACTCTTTCTGCTGCAGCTATAGTTGATTGTAGTGTTCCTGATATTGAACCTATTTGTGACACAGGCTGATTGAACAATTTTGTATAAGTTAAGAAAGTAATTATAGTTGCAAGGAATGCCATGTTATTGGTATTGATTGCAATTAACGCTCCAACAAGGCAGATTAAAACATAAATGATATTACTTGTAAAATTTACGATAGGGTGCATAAGACCAGAGAAAAATTGAGCTTTTCTTGATGAGGTCTTAAGATTTTTGTTGATTTTTTCAAAGTTCTCTTGAGCTCGCTCCTCACCATTGAAAGCTTTAACTACGCTATGAGCTGAGAAATTTTCCTCAATATATCCGTTTATATCTCCAAGATATTTCTGTTGTCTTATGAAATACTTTTGATTGAACTTTACCACTAGAAATACAACAATTAAAGCTAAAGGAATTTGCATCAAAGAGATGAGAGTTAATTGCCAGCTTATTGTAAACATGACAATTGGTATACCAATAATTGTTACAGAAGAGGTGATCATGCTTGATAATGTTCTCTCCAATGTATTTCCAACTGTATCTACATCATTGGTCACTCTTGAAAGAACATCGCCATAACTATGATTGTCAAAATATTTTAATGGAAGCTTGTTGATTTTTAAAGAAATTTCATTTCTTAGCTGTTTAGAAACTCCAACACTCACTTTTGCCATCAAATATCCTTGAAAATAACCTAAAATTCCTGCAACTATATACATAGACAAAACGATGAGTGCAAATTTAGTGACTTCACTGATCTGATAGCCATTTGCATCAAATAAAAGTGTCATAAGATCATTCAATATCTTAGGCCCTAGCACATTTAAAACAGCCGCTATCACTGCAAATATAAGGGCAATTATTGTCTGCCACTTATATTTCCCTAGGCGCTTTATAAGCATTTTCAAAGTGCCCTTAAAATCTTTTGCTTTATCCTTTGTAAAGGAGGAAGTTTGTTTCTGTTTTTTATTTGTCATTTTCAAGTTCCTCCTTTGATAATTGA
>USKO01000058.1 GCA_900555365.1 uncultured Bacillota bacterium | reverse complement strand
ATGATTAAAGAATATGACAGAGAAAAAGCAGTCGGCTATGCAAGGCGATGGGCAATGAGCCAAAATCCAGACTTTTATCATTTTGCAGGGATAGGCGGCGATTGCACAAACTTTATTTCACAATGCTTGCTTGCAGGCGGCGGAATTATGGATTATGACCTTTATTATGGTTGGTATTACATAGATGTCACGCATCGCTCACCAAGCTGGACTAGTGTAGAATTTTTAAACAGATTTTTGCTAGATAAATCTCGCATTGGACCTTTTGCAAGCATTTCCACTATTGAAAATTTGGAAGAGGGCGACATTATACAACTGCGACAAAATCCAATCAGATTTAACCACTCTTTAATTATTTCTAAAATTGAAAATGGACAAATTTATGTTTGTGCACACTCTCAAAACGCACTGGATAGACCTCTTGAGTCATATCCATATTTTGAAGCTGTTGGACTGCACATTGAAGGAATTCTTACTTAAAACATTGTGTAAAACAAATTTTTATGCAACCAATTGTGCGAATTATTGCTTATAAAGAAGTTTACTTTCTTTTTGGTTGCTAAGAAAAAAAATAATTTATTATAAAAGATTGAATTTGTTTGCTTTGTAATGCAAGTCAATGTATAATTTACTTATTGGGAGAAAATTATGAAATTTGAAGAATTTTTAGAAAATTCTTACACTGCTTTTCATACAGTGGCAAATTGTGAAAAGATTTTAACTGAAGCAGATTTTAAAAAGCTTACAATAGGACAAGATTGGAAACTTAAAGATGGTGGCAAATATTTTGTGACGAAAAATCAAAGCACTATTATTGCATTTGTTGTCGGAGATTTATCAAACTATCACTTCAATATTGTCGCAGCGCATACAGACTCTCCCGCGCTCAAAGTTAAAGGATGCGAGCTTATCAAATCTCCTGCTGGAAATAGAATAAATGTTGAAATTTATGGTAGTCCAATATATTACTCTTATTTTAATATTCCACTTAAAATTGCAGGCAGATTATATTTAAAAGAAAATGACAAAATAATTAGCAAAATTGTAACAAGCAAAACCGATGTTACAATTCCAAGTCTAGCTATTCATTTGAATAGAGATATTAATAGTCATGCTGAATTTAAAGTGCAAAATGATATGTTACCATTTGCAGGCAACGCTGAAAATATATATTCATTCTTTGACGAAAAAGATATTGTAGACAGCGACCTTTTTGTTGTATCAGATGTTAAACCATTTAGATCAGGACTTCATAATCAATATCTTTCTTCTCCTAGAATTGACAATCTTGCAAGCGTATATTGTGCAATAAACGCAATTAAAGAATGTAAAGCTAAGGGTGTTGCCATAGCCGCACTCTTTGACAATGAAGAGATTGGCAGCGCTACAAAGCAAGGCGCTGGCTCTTCACTTCTACAATCTGTTCTAATGCAAATCAATCATACCCTAAACAAAGATCTTGTTCAATTTCAAAGTGCTTGTGAAAATGGGCTCTTACTTTCAACTGATAATGCTCATGCAGTTCATCCGGCACATCAAGATAAAACAGATCCTGCAAATACTGTTTATTTAGGACAAAGCTTGACTATCAAACATCATAAAAATTATACAACTGACGGATACTCCTCTGCACTTTTAAAAAATCTTCTAAGTCAAAATAATATGTCTTTTCAAGATTTTTACAGCAACTCTGATATTGCTTGTGGTAGCACTCTTGGATATCTACCTAGTCAGCAACTGTCAATGAGATCGGTTGATATTGGCATTCCGCAGCTTTCCATGCATTCAGCCATTGAAATGATTGAGGCACGCGACCTACATTCATTAGAAAAATGCTTTAAATTATTTTATCAGAGCACATTTAGTTGTTAAATAAAAAACTGTGATATCACAGTTTTTTTATTTGATGATTTTCTCTATAAATTCCTTACTTAATCATTTTAATGCATTTGCCTTTAATTTTAATTCACAATAAGGTTCACCCATAAGAATATGGCTAAAACTATTTCCTTGCCTTTTTAAAAGCGAGTTTACTTGAATGGAGCTCTGAAAAATCATTACAATATCACTCCCACCAAAAAGGAAGTAGCCCATCGGGTCGCCTTTTGCAACATATTTTCCTTTTTTCAATCCCTTTTCCCAATTGCATGAACAAACTTGGGACATGCCTATTGGAAGGATGGCGACAAGTCCATATTCTGTATCGAGTATCACGCAATCTCTTGTTTCAATCATTTGAAAGCCAGTCTCGTTGAAATATTGATACTTGCCCTTCTCTTTATTCCACTCGGTGACTCCTCCACCCGCATTGGCACCATTGATTTTTTGCATTTCCAATATTTTCCCTGAAACTGGAAAATGGTATCTATGATAGTCGTTCATATCTAAAAAAGTATGAGTAAGAGTGCCACCCGCAAAGGCTTTTTTATAGGCACTATTGCCAAGCAACTGCTCTATAGATGTCAGCTTCGCAGATTTAATGTATAAATCATTATTAATTAATTGGCTGTTGTCATCAATTTTATAAAACCCTTGCGGAACAGAGTCTGCTGGCGAAACGACATCGGCAGACGATATTGGTCTTTGACTTTTATCAATTAACTTTCGGCTAAAAAATTCATTAAACGTCCGCCAGATATTCTTATCTCCATACCAACCTTTAGAGAGCCCAAATTTTTCATCTTTTAACAGTATATCATAGTACTCATTATTCCAGCTTTGCTTCTTTGATAAAAACCTGCCCCAGCTCTTCGCATAATGCCTTATCCAGCTTGCAATTGGTTCTAAGTATTGAAGTGATGGATAATAAAAACCCTTCCCTTTTAATTCTTCAAGCGGCTGGTCAAAAATGTACCAAAAATATCCGGTGGCTTGGTCCATAGCCGAATAAAGTGGGCTATATTTTTTATTCTTTAAAACCTCCCATGGCATACACTTGACCGACCAATCTAAGAATTCATATAACTCCTCTAATGACTGTGCCGGATTTGTAATTTTATCTGGGTTATTGATCTTTGCTATTTCAATATTTTTTTCTACCAATTTTTTCAAATTTTCATCTTTGTCTAAAAATAAAATAAATTCTCTTGTAATTTTTTCATGCTTTCTTTTCATAAAAAGCTCCTCTATTTGAACTATTATTTTTATTATAACATACTTATTTTGATTTATGATAAAAATTACATGCAAAATTTGAATATAATTTGACAAAATGACATCTAAAAGATGTATAATATTAAGGGAGGAAAATATGAAAAAATTTTGGGCGTTATGCGGCGCTTTTGTATGTATGATTTGTCTGTCAGCAGGAATTATTTTAACGGGCTGCGGCGACAAAACTGATCCTGCCGATCAAACATATACTATCACTTTGGCAAATTCTGATGCTTACAGTCTGCAATCCAGTCATGAAAGTGCAAAAGAAGGTGATACTGTTGTGATAAATGTTTCTCTTGTAAGCGAGGATGACTATTTGATTTCGGTAAATTACAATAACCGCTCTTGCTCTAAAACTGACGACGGTTGGTCCTTTACTATGCCAGCTGAAAATGTCACAGTGTCTGCCCAGCTTGGTCATTACAGCGAAGTTACAACTGATGGTTACGGCTTTGCAACTTTGGTCTCTAATACAACCATTGCTAAAATGGCAAACGATCCTTTTATTCTTGTAGAAATAGATGATCCTTATACTACTATTTTAAATACTCTCATCACATCTTCAAATCAAAACACAATTCCAGCTGATGCTATTACAGTAGAGAAAATTACAAACATGGATTTAGTTGGCTCATCTGGTTCAAATGCTATTGCACAAGTTAAAATACATTTTAATCCTGAGCTAATCAATTTGGGCACAAGTTGGCTGACAATGAATTTCGATAGTGGCAATACATCTGATGAGGCGACACTAGTTGTCAAAGTCAGCGTTTTAGAATATATTGAGCTTTCATCAAGTAAAGCTACTATCACTTTTGATATATCAGACATATCCAATAAATCTGAACAATATACTCTGCGTGTTTGGGATGACGATTTTATTGATGGCTCCAATTTATGGAATGGAAAAAGCTTTAATGACTATCTTGTCACTGCTGATCCAGAAAGCGACACTATAACATTCACTATCGATTACATTTTGGGTCATGACTACTCTATTCGTCTTTCACGCGGCGAGCAATATGACTACTACACTAATCTTCTTATTAGTGCTCGTAACGAGGGCGGCTCATCAACAGATGGCTATACCCAATATACTGGTGACACCGAAATAGAAGTAAGCGATAAAATACTAGTCAGCGGCGGCACCCTTACTTTCCAAAGCCATAATCTTGACATAGAACTTTCAGTAAACGAAACCTCACAAAATTGAAATTAATATTTCATCGTAAAAAACAGCATATCAATTTGACAAAATATCTAACCAAGCTGTATAATATTAATAAGGAGTGAAAAATGAAAATAATTAGAAGACTTGATGAAAAAATGTAAGGCTTTGGTCTGCCCTGCAATTATGCAAGATGAAAATGGTGACTATATAATTATTGGCACTGATGTAACAGGCGAAGTGGAAAATCTTGAAGAGTTTGCAGGCTGCGCACAATATGAGAAAATAGTTAAAGTACCAGCAGAGGTATTTGAAAGCATTAAAAAATCTCTAAAATAATTTAGAGATTTTTATTTTTTACTAAAATTATTTTTTAGCAATTTA
>USKO01000057.1 GCA_900555365.1 uncultured Bacillota bacterium | reverse complement strand
GCCGATTTCTGCATCTGGAAGTGCTTTCGTTTCTTCCAGCTGTTTCTTGGCTTTCTTCTTGCTCATTGACAATAATTTCATATGATTTATCAATCAACAAAAGAGAGACGCCTGTCAGCATGACTAGAAAACAAAAAAATATTAAAAATCTATATTTTTTAAACATCCTCTTCTGTCTCCCTTGATTTATTATTTGCAAAATGCCACTTATTTAACTTATTTATAGCATAAAAATTTCGATTTTTTTCCTTTATCAACTTTAGTATACCAAAATCCCCCCCCCCGCCTGTCAAATAATTTGTTAAAATTACAAAAAATAGGCGAAAAATCGCCTATTTTTATTTTTTCCAATTATTATTTCTTTGGAGTTGTTTTTGTTGCTGCTTTTCCTGCAACTTTAGAAGTTGTTTTCTTAGCTGCTGAAGTGCTAGTTTTCTTAGCCTTAGCTTTTGCAGCTTTTTCTTCTTTTTGAGCTTCCTCAAGAAGGTCATAGTATTTATCAAATACTGCGATAGCTACTTCTTCATCTTCTTCAACTCTTACAATAGAGTTGCCTTGGTCGTCTTGATCTACAAGGAATACTATTGCTTCATCATCAGCAATTCCTTCAATTTTATCAAGTGGTTTAAGCACGCAGTAAAGTCTTTTTTCCTTTTTAACCTCATAAGGAATTACTGCAACTTGCTCAAAAGTTAATTGTTTGCCTTTTTCATCCATAAGAACGATTGGGTCTTTATTATCTTGGTCAAGTAGAACATCAACAATATCGATGGTCTGTACTTCAGGAGCCTTCTCTTTGTTTTCTACTGTAGTTTTTTTCTCTGCCATTTTCATTTCCCCTTTTATTAATTATTCATAAATGTTTGCAAAATTATTTGTGCTGATAATTTATCAATGAGTTCCTTTCGCTTTTCCCTTCGAACACCGCTTGAAATTAAAATTTCTTCTGCTTCAGCCGAGGTTAAGCGCTCATCAATATAATACACTTTTACTTTAGAAAAATCGGCAATTTTTTGACCAAAATCTCGATGGATTTTGGCTCGTTCCCCTTCGCTTCCGTCCATATTTAGAGGAAGTCCCATCGCTACCTCATCGACATCATACTCTTTAATTATCTTGTCAATATGGCAAAGCGACTCTTGTTCTCCTAAATTTTTGAAAACTTCAAAAGGGCTAGAAATTATACAAAGTGCATCGCTAAGTGCAATGCCAATGCGTTTATCTCCGTAATCAATGCCCATTTTTCTATGCTTTTGCATTACATCTCCATAATGAGTATAGTATTTTAAAAAAAATATGTCAAACAAAAACAAGATTTTATAATTACAAATATGCTAAAATTGAGCTTAAATCATCTGTTTTTTGAATAACCTCGCTCCAAATGCGACGATCATTATAGTTTTTCGTGATAGGATTGATGCAAATTGTTTTCACTTCAGTCTTATAAACATCTTCGTCATTCTCATCATTTCCAAAAAATACCACTTGATCAGGATGCAATTCAAGCATATCTAAGACATAGCTTGTAAACTGACTTTTGTCCTCTACATAATGATCTAGTTTTTTTATATCATTTACAACCATGTCTTTATCAAATAAAAACTCTTGGGCTTCTATTCTATAGATGTATTTGCACGCTTTTCCAAGCGCAAGTGTAATAATATTTTTTATTCCGCCAGAGAGAATTATTATCTTTATTCCTTTTTTATAGAGTGCCTTAAAGACTTTTGTTGTATTTTTTAAAAGAATTGTATCTTTTGCAATATCTTTGAAAAATTTTGAATTTACGCCACAATCTCTATAAATTTTTAAAATTTCGTTTTCCCATTCATCATAGTTAAGTTTGCCTTCTTTATGTAGTTTATAGAGCCTTTCATCCTCACTTTCCATGTGTATTTTTTCGAATATTTTTGACCAACCATTTGAATATTTACATGGCATAGAAATAGTTCCATCAAAATCAAAGATGATGGCTTTAATCTTAGTATCTTTTAAATTATTTGCAGTCATATAAACTCTCTCCTATTCCAATTGAAACCACAAGCGGAACCTTTAGCGTAGCGACATTTTCCATCTCGTATTTTAAGATATCTTTTACCTTTTCTTCTTCACCTGGAAATGTGTCAACAATAAGTTCGTCATGAATTTGCAAAATAAGATGACTTTTTAAATTTGCTTCTTTAAAGGCATTGTAGACTTTAATCATAGCAAGCTTTATTATATCAGAAGCTGTGCCTTGAAGCGGCATATTCATAGCAACGCGCTCTCCAAATGTTCTAATGTTAAATTTAGAAGAAGAAATTTCAGGGATTTTGCGTATTCTGCCAAATTTGGTTATAGCATAGCCTTTTTCTCTTGCAAAAGCAACATTGTTATCCATAAATTGTTTTACAAGCGGATACCTTGTAAAATAGGAATTGATATAATCTTTTGCTTTTGCTCTTGTACTTTTGATATTTTGTGATAAGCCATAATCGCTTATTCCATAAATAATTCCAAAATTAACCGCTTTCGCGTCGCGTCTTTCACTTTCCGTTACCTCGTCAAGCGGAACATTAAATATTTGTGATGCTGTTATTGCATGAATATCCTTACCATCTCTGTACGATTGAATAAGTTCTTCTTCGCCTGACATATCTGCTAAAAGGCGCAATTCTATTTGGTTATAATCTGCAGAAATTATTTTTCCATTAGCAAATTTAGAAATAAAGATTTTTCTTAGATTTTTTCCAACATCGTCTCGCGTTGGAATATTTTGCAAATTAGGTTCGCTACTTGAAAGCCTGCCAGTGCTCGTCAAAGTTTGATTAAATGTTGTATGAATGACATCTCCATCGGTTTGACATATTTTCTTATATACATCAATGTAGGTATTTTTAATTTTGGCATATTTTCTGTAAGTTAAAATATTGTCTACGATAGGAATATAACGAATCTCATTCAAAATATCGGCGCTAGTAGACTGCTTCTTATTGTTATAAGTTTTTATACCCAGTTTTTCGAACAAGATATAGGCGACTTGTTTTGGAGAATTTATATTAAATTCTTCGCCTGCTTCAAAATAAATTTGTTTTGTCAAATTTTCTATTTGATTTGAAAACTCATCATCAATACCATTAAGCTTATCTTCGTTAAGCTTAAATCCTGCCTCTTCCATACTGAAAAGTATCTTCACTAGTGGTTTTTCTATTTCTTCATAAATAAATTTAAGATTGCCTCTATTTATCTCTTCGATTGCTTGCCTGTTGTGAGATGCATATTTTTCAAGCGGAAGTTCTTGTGTGGTTGTTTTTAAACCCGCATTAAGAATATAATCGGCAACATTTAAATCAAAATAATTGTTGAGCGAAATACCAAATTTTGACAACAGGTGCATATCATTTTTGGCGTCTTTCGTTACCTTCACAATACTATCATTTTCAAAAATATTTTTTAGGCTTCTGCAAAATTCCTCAAAAGAAATTGCATTTTCAAACATACCATAATTTGCAGATAAAAAATATATTTTATCATTATAGATAAATTGCATTTTTTTTAAATCATAGCAAAACATCGTTGGTAAATTCAAATTTATTTCGTCAAGCACATCTTTGGTTAAGGTTAAAGATTGAATTTTGACTTCTTTTGTTTGTGCAGTATTTGAAAAGTCAAATAGAGCACTATTTCGTGTTATCGATGAAAAATCATAGTCATTGAAAAAATCAAAGACTTCTTTTGAAAATGGAAAATTAAATTTACATTCATCTATATCAAATTTTATATCACAATCTGTTTTTATGGTAGCGAGTGTTTTTGATAAAAAAGCCATATGTTTATCTTGAATAAGTTTGTCTTTTAATTTTCCTGAAATATTGTCGATATTTTTATATATATTTTCAATGTTGCCATATTGCTCAAGAAGAGTTAAGGCTGTTTTTTCTCCCACCCCTTTGACGCCAGGAATATTGTCAGAGCTATCTCCCATTAGACCTTTTAATTCAATTATTTGATATGGTTTTAAATTGAAAAGCTCTTCCAATCTTGCCTCGTCCATTTTATCAACTTCGCTTACACCTTTTTTTGTAAGCCATACACTAGTGTTGTCATCAATAAGTTGAAGTAAATCGCGGTCACCTGATAAAATAAATTTTTCTCCGCTATAGCTTTTGCAAATTGTTCCAATGATATCGTCAGCTTCAATTCCTGACGATTCGTAGACGCTTATTCCCATAGTTTTTAACATATCTTTTATTGCTGGAAACTGAACAAGAAGTTCATGCGGACTGGGTTTTCGCTGCATTTTGTATTCTTGATAAATGTCATTTCTAAAAGTTCTTCGGGCATGATCAAAAGCTACGATTATGTGCGAAGGATGGGTTTGAGATATAAGCTTAATTAATATATTCGCAAACCCAAAAACTGCCCCAGATGGCTCGCCTTTATGATTTGATAAAAAAGGAAGGGCATAATATGCCCTATTTGCAATACTGTTTCCATCAATAATGAGTAATTTATCCATAATTTCCCCTTATCTCAACAAATTTATATAACCCTGGGCACTTTCGCTTATTCCAAAAAGTTCCCTAAAAGTATCTGGTATTACGATAGTCAAAATAAGTACAATAACTGCTAATATCAAAAGAATGAAAAAGACAATCTTTAATGGATTTCCAAAGAAATTGATACCTGCATAAAGAAGAGCTATTATAAGCCCGCCATAAACAGAAATGTATTTAAGCACTCCTGTAAAATCCCCTGCTATATTGACATAACAGAGAAAGCCTATATAGACAATTGTCAAAACAGCTAAAATAAAGTACAAAATTGATTTCATTTTTACTCCCGTTTTCT
>USKO01000056.1 GCA_900555365.1 uncultured Bacillota bacterium | reverse complement strand
CCAGTATTATGTGCCGCGAAAATGGCTTGCCTTTTATAGATAAGTGGTATAAAGGATTTGAGTATTTTGTAACCGCGAATAATGAAGAGATAGCTTCATTTATCGAAAAAGCAATAATCAAAAGTATAGATGAAGTTTTAGATAAAACAGCACGCTAGCACGCGCGCTGTTTTATTTTTTCAGTCATTTTCAGTGTTATTTTAAAAAATTGGTATAGCCACTACCTCATTTGTAAAGATTTTAAGTGTTAAAATATTATTAAAGGAGAAAGGTATGGATCATAACTACTCTTATAATAATATTGGAGAGATTTTTAGCAAACGGACAGAAAGACTTTTAAGGTCAAACAAAATAAGCAAAAGGGAATTTTGTCAAAAACTCAATTTCAGCCAGGCTTCTTTTAGCTATTGGAGAAAGGGGCGCAATCCTAGATTTAGTACGGTGATTAAAGTTGCAAGTTTTTTAAACTGTTCAATAGACTATCTGTTAGGGCTTAAAGATTATTAATTTCCGGAGAAGAAATTTGTCAAACTAAGAAGGGAAGTTACTGCCGTGTCGCAGCGCAAAATTCTGCTGCCAAGACTGATTGATTTTGCTCCGCTATCTATAATTTGCTTTGCTTCCTTTTCGCTAAAGCCAGCCTCATTTCCTATAACTAAGGCTATTTTGTCTTTTCCCTTGAATATTTTTTCATCCATCGGCTTTTCTTCTTTTTCATTAGCAAAGATAACCAAAGGGTAACTTTTTAATTTGTTAAGCATATCATCAAATGAAATAATTTGATTGGCTTTAATTAGTTTTGACCTTTCACATTGTTTACAAGCAGTCATAATTTGACTTTCAAACCTTGGGAGCCTTATCTCTTTTATCATAGAATATTCGCCTTTAAAGCTCGCTTGCTCCAAGCTCGATAGCCTTTGCAACAATACTGTCAAAGTAATCTTTTTTTGGCATCATTTGAAAGAGAGTTATCTCTTTTTTAGGCAACGCCTTGCACAAAACTTTTTCGTCTATTGAAAGAATTGAAAAAGTTTTTTCCATCTTTTCTATTGTGCAGTAATAATCATAGTTATCATTGATAGAGGCGATAAGCTTGTCGCCTTCTTTCATTCTAAGTACTCGTTTAAGATGTTCTTGTTCGCTACCTTCTATAATGATATTATCAGCCTGTCTTTTCCCAAAAAATCTTCTCATTATTTTTTCCTTTATGAAAAGATTATATCATATCTTAATTTTTTATCAAATTTTTTTTCAATTTCTTTATAAACATCATTGTGTTTTTATAAGTATCATTATCAATCTTTATAAATTCCACGGCTTAAGAGATAGCCAGCCATGAAGAACGCTGCATTTTTTGGAATTGATATATTAAAAAAGTCGCAAGAGTTTTGACAAGGACTATGACATGGTGGTGGACATTGTGGCGGGCAAAAATCGTGACAAGGTGAAAGGCAGGGATTATTGCAAGGACAACTTGTCTGCCAATTTCCACAAGGATTATTGCAAGGACAATGGCATAAGTCTACAAACGAGCCAAGTCTATAGTTTGTGTTTATTATCATAATTTGCCTCCTATTTCATTATGTGAAATTTATGCTAATTTTGTGTTTATATGAATACAAAACTTTTTTATTAAATAAGATATCGTATGCAAGTGGCACTGTCAGTTTTCTCCATTGTGGGGGTGGTATTTGGCTCTGGATTTATAAGTGGCAAAGAGATAGTTGTATATTTCTCAAAATTCGGTTATATATCGCTACCTCTTTTATTGATTGTTCTAGCCCTCTTTTTTATTGTCTTTAAAATCTTGCTTGAAATTGGAGATAGAGTTTATGCCAGATTGAAAAATAACAAGATTTCCTTTCTTATAAATATAATCTCATCGATAATTTTTGCCGCAGCGATGTTTGGCGCGGATAGAAATTTATTAAATTTCGACAATTTTTATATAAAAATCGTTGGATTTTTGATTATTTTCGCACTATGCATATTAATTTTTAAAAAAGGAATAAAAAGTCTAAATAAATTGAATTTATTTTTAATTCCCTTTTCCATACTGATTTTTGTCTATTTACTTGCCAAGAAAATGGATTTTTCCTCCTCTCTCTTTACAGGCAGCAGCCAGGGCGCCGCACCTTTTTATAGTCTGCTCTATGTTGCACTGAACCTTTCAACAGGCGCTGTTTTAATTGCCTCACTTGGCAGAGTTTTAACCAAAAAGCAGAAAACACAAGCCTCCTTTTTATCGGCGCTTGTGCTCTGCCTAGTTTTGCTTATAGCAAATGTCGTTTTACTTCAAAATCCCTATGCCTTTAGCGCGCAGATGCCACTTTTAAGTCTTTTTAAAGGGCAGGAAAAGATAATTTTAAATATAATCGTTCTAATTGGCTGCAATACAACACTATTAACTCTTGTCTATTCAATATCTTCTTCTATGCGAGGGCTGTGCAAAAATGAAATTTTGATCTTTGTAACAAGTATTATAGTGCCATACTTTTGTAGCTTTTTAGGGTTTGGTTTTATTGTGACTTATCTCTATCCACTGGCAAGCACTCTTGGAGTTTTATTTTTGCTAGATCTTATATTTGTAAATAGAAAAAAATTATTTCTTAAACCTCTTTTCAAGCGGACTGACAAGAAGGTACATTCCGGCAGCAAGGATACAAAGTAGCACAATGCTTGCCATGACGATGTCAAGTTTTAGAATCTGGCTTCCATAGTTTATCAGATAGCCAAGTCCTGCTTTACTTGAGAGGTATTCTCCCATGATTGTGCCCACCCAGCTCATTCCAACATTGATTTTGAGGACTGATATAAAGGCCGGAAGTGAGGAAGGCAGGATAAGTTTGAATAAAATTTGAAATTTATTTGCGTGCATTGATTTCATGAGCAATATCTTATCATTATCACATGAGATGAAGGCATTTAGCATTGATATAGTTGTTAAAATTACGCAAATAAGAACGCACATTACAATTGTGGCACCTGTTCCTGAGCCGACCCAAAATATAATCATTGGACCTAGGGCGATTTTTGGCAAGCTATTTAAAATGATTAAATAAGGTTCCATAATTCGCCTAAGTTTTTCGCTGCACCATAAGAGTATAGCAACTAGCGTGCCTAAGATGGTGGCTATTATAAACCCGATGATTGTCTCATATAGCGATGTCCAAATGTGTATCCATAAATTACCATCTTTTGCAAGATCAATAATGGTGTTTACAATTCTTGATGGACTTGAAAAGAAAAATGGGTCTATTGCTCCAGTGTCAGCAAGAAGTTGCCAAAGACCGATGAATGCGGCAAATAAGGCAAGCTGCCCAAGAAGTACAAGAATTTTGTCTTTCTTCAAAGTTTTAAGATATTTTTTGCGGGCTTTTGAGTAGTTTACTTGTTTCTTTTTCATTAAACCAGATTTCTCCAAATCATTTCAAAGTATTTGCCAAAATCTTTATCCTCTCGCTTTGACAGGGGAGTGTCACCGGTAAACGAAATATTTACGACCTCTTTGACGTTTGCAGGTCTTTTGGACAAAATTACAATTTTGTTTGACATACTTAGCGCCTCTGAGATGTCATGAGTGACGAGCAGGGCTGTCTTTTGTTCACTTTTTATAATATCGTATACATCATCACAAACCCTTAATCTTGTTTGAAAATCAAGAGCAGAGAAAGGTTCATCTAGAAGCAACAAAGATGGCTGCAAAACAAGCGTTCGTATAAGTGCCACGCGTTGACGCATCCCACCACTAAGCTGTCGAGGCTTTTTGTTTTTGAAGTTGTAAAGGTCATATTTCTTGAGAAGCTCATCAGCAAAGGCAAGCTTTTCGGGATCTTTTTTCTTCTTTTGAAGCTCAAGTCCTAGCGTGATATTTTGCCAAATTGTTCGCCATTCAAAAAGATGATCATGCTGAAACATATATCCAATTCGTCCATCATTCTTCTCAACTGCCTTTCCGTCAATCAGTATTTCGCCGCTTGATGGGAATAAAAGACCGGCTGTCAATGACAGAATGGTGGTTTTACCACATCCACTAGGCCCTACAAGAGAAGTAAATTCCTTCTCTTTAACATCAAAGCTGACCTCGTCAAGCGCCTTTATCTCACTTTCTTTGGTTTGATAAAAATAGCTGACGTCTTTAAACTCAAGTAATTTTTTCATTTGCATGACCTCTACAATATCAGTTTAGCAAACGAGAGATAAATTGTTACAAAATTTAAAATTTTTGGCAGTGAATGTTGTTTTTGCCACTTTTAAGGCTTTACAATAAGCGCGAGGCTAAAAAAGGAGCGAACACCAGTGGAGGAAGAAGACAAGATTAAAAAGGCATTACTGAAAAAAGCTCTAGGCTACAATGCGGATGAGTGTGTTGAGGAGTACACCTTTGATGAAAATGGGCAAAAGGTATTATCAAAACGAAAGGTCACTAAAAAACACTACAGTCCCGACATTGCTGCCGTCAAAGTTCTACTTGAGCGGTATTTTACCACATATGAAGAAAAAATTGCCAAGATGAGCGACGAGGAGCTTGAAGAAGAAAAAGAGCGACTTTTAAAGCAGTTAAAGGAGGGAAAAGGTGGAGATTAATGAAATAAAACATTTGGTCAAGTGTGATTTTCTTGGTTGTAATAACTTAGCAAAGTACAGCTTTTCTACCAAAGGTTTGATAAAAAAAGATCTTTGTTTTTGTGAAGAGTGTCTTAAACAGATGTATGAGCTTATGGCTAAAATGCAAACACCAAGGTCGCTTGCCAGCCCATTTAAACTAAATAAAAGGATGAAAAAACAATGAAAAGAGAAGATGCAAAAATAGTTGAAGACGTTTTAAATGATTTTAAAAAG
>USKO01000055.1 GCA_900555365.1 uncultured Bacillota bacterium | reverse complement strand
TTAAAAATCTTTTTTATCTTTTTTATTTAATTTATTTAATTTTATTTTATTTTTTATCATTTTTATCATTATTTATTTTTATTTAATTTTGATAAATAACATTTATAGCACATACTTTCATAGCTTTCATCGCCGCCAATTTGAAGCTCCTCGCCGTCCGTGACAATCTTCCCTTGACTAAGACGAACATTGACAGTTGCTTTCCGCCCACAGCGACAAACGCTTTTTATCTCAGAAATAGAATCTGCGATTTCAACAAGTCTTTTACTCCCTTCAAATAGCAAGGTTTTATAGTTCGTCATAAGTCCATAACATAGCACAGGAATATAGAACGATAGTATCTTTAGTTGATCAACTTGTTTGGTAGTTAAAAACTGACATTCATCGATAATTACAACATTTTTATCTTTTATAAGATTATTTTGCTTAAAATATTCAAAAAAATCAAAATTATCATCAAATTCCAAACATTCACTTTCTAGTCCTATTCTGCTTCCAACTATAGCCTTGCCTTGATTGTTCAATGTGCGATTGTCTTTATCACTTTTAAAAAGAAAAACCTTAAAGCCTTTTTGCTCGTAATTGAATTTACACATCAAAGCCTGAGCTGTTTTACTGCTGCCCATAGCCCCATACTTAAAATACAGTTTACTCATAAAAAACCTCTTGTCTGTATTTTATCAATATTTAAAAACTTTTGTCAAATTTTTATAGAAAAAAGCCTGCTTTTGCGGGGAAAGCAGGCTATAAATCGTTATTAAATTTATCTATTCGTTTTCGCTGTCATTTAAATCAAAATTTTGAAGATCTTTTGCTTGAGCTCTGAATTTGTTATTTCGATAAATAATGCTATTGGCTTTATCAGCGCGACATGCCTCCTCTGGCTCTAGTTGATAACTTTTGTATCCTGGATGGCTAAGAAGTTTTTGACCCTTTCTTCTATCTTCTGCCTCGCGTTTGTCTTCTCTCTTAGCTTCCTCTTTTTTATAACTTGTATTTTCCGCCATTCTGTATCGTCTTGTATTTGATTTTGAAGTTTTATCTTCTCCAACACTTGCGCTCTTGTCATCCTTTTCTTTAGTCAAATCAGTTGTTGCAATAACCTCTCTTGAAATACGATTTGCGCTCATGATTTTGAAAGGAATTTCACTGCAAAGTGTAAGAAGTGCTCTTTTACTGTCTCTATTTATTATTGCGCTGCCAAATTGAGAGATACAAACATTTGCTTTGCTTTTTCCAATGCTTGAGAGAACTTCGCTTAAAGGTACGCTGACTTTGATACCCTTCTCTTCATTTTCAATAATTACACTGACATCTTCGTCGCCAAGACTGTTTTCTATTTTTCTAAAAGCACATATTCTGCCCTTCATAACATCGCCTATGTGATGTTCACAGTAGATAGCACTATTGAGCTCTTTAAATTCACGCTCAGCTAAATCATTTTGATCTTGCATAATATTTGCCCAAGAGGCAAGATCGTTTACAAGGCGCTCATCAAGAGGCTCTTTCCCTGATAGATGTGCAAGTATATTGTAATGTGTGACATAGTCTGGCAATCTTCTTATAGGAGATGTGGTATGAGAATAGTGCTCACTTTGTAGACCAAAATGGCTTATCTGCCGCTCTAGAGCATCTAATTCATCTTTAAAGTCTTTGTCTATTTTGCTATCCTTTTTCTTGCCTTTCTTCTGCGCCCGCTGCGAGATAAAGCCGCTTTCCTTAGGATCTGGTGAAATGGAATAAGTCGCTTTACTTTGCATTCTAACTAGAAATTCATTGACGATTTTCTCTTGAGGCGTATCCTTGACAGTTGCTAAAATCCGCTTAATCCCGTCAGGAGAAAGGTCGCCATCATAAGAAATATTTAGATATTGGAAGAATTCACTTGCCTGTGCGAGTTTATCCTCATTAGGCTCATCATGAACTCTGTATATATTAGGAATATGATTTCTTAAAGCATACTCGGCAGTTGCTTCATTTGCCGTTATCATAAAATTTTCTATGACTTTATGATATGGAATGTCTTGCTCTAGGACAATATCCTCTATATCTGATAAATCTTCATTGAATTTAACATCATATTCATTTTTTGTGTTAAATTCAATCATATTTCTCTGTTTAAATCCTTTCCCGAGTATCTTACTCGCATAAAAGTTCATGACAACCTGCTCATCTTTAGTTAGGTTGCCGCCCTTCTTTATTTTTTCTTTTATATAATCAAGCGTGATTTCGCTATTATTATCAACTATCTCTTGAGCTTTTTCATAGCTGTATTTTTCCTTGCTGCAAATAACGCTATCCATTATACGACTTTGAAGTGGCTTTCCGCTGCTAGGGTCAACAGTTGTCTTGATTACAAGTGCCAGTCTATCTACATCTGGGTTGAGAGAACAGATATTGGTAGAATACTCTGGAGGAAGAATATTATATGCTTTATTTGGTGCATAAGTGGTAAAAGCGCCTTGAATATATCGTTTCCCAATCTCACTTTTCAAGCTGATGTATTTGCTCACATTTGCAACAGCAGTATAAACGACAAGATTGCCATTTTTATCGAATGTAGAATAAATGGCATCGTCCATATCTTTACAGGTTGCCGGATCTGTAGTTGTGAACAATAGCTGTCGTAAATCAACTATGCTTTCTTTTGCATCAGCATTATTTTCATCTTCGCCTATTAAATGATAGTCATCAAGGTTGACCTCGGTTGGAGCTTTTTCTATTTCTTTTGCTACTCCCTTCTCGCTCCAGCTCATAATCGCGCCATGGCTTTTGGCTATAGCATCGTATTCACTTACAGGATTGCCAGCTTCTCCGACAATTTCCTCAATAAAGCCATACGCCTCTTGATCCTTGTTCTCCTCGCTTATGAGACGAAGGGTGCAGATCTTGTCTTGAAATGCACTTTGGGATTTCTTATCATTTACGATTGATATATTGTGTCTAAATCTTTTTCTATCGTTAGGAATAAAAATTAGATTATCATGGTCGCTTTTCATGACCCTGCCATAGATTAGCTCTTCCCTATCATCCTTTACGAGATTATCTTTCTCGCTAGATGGCGCAAGTCCAATTATGATTGGAGATATCTGGTCATTATATTTACAAAAAGCAACCTTAACTTTTTGACCATTATTATAGATAAGATAATCATCCTTTTTATTTAATTCATATCTTTGAGACTGTCCATCAATGACAACCGATTTCCTGCCCGAGCTTGAATAAAAAGTGCCAATTAGTACTACATCTTGACTGACTTCTATATTTTTGCCTTTGATGACAAGTCTACCACTTTGGACAAGTTCGTCAATGGCATTTTTAATCTTGGTTCTTGAAGAGACTATTTTTAACAACCTCTCCTTTATAGTATCCAAATTTCCAGCGTTTTGAGCAATGTATTTGAAAACATCTTCTCTGATTAATTCTTTTCTTTTGTCTTGATCTTTATGTCCCATAGAAAATCCTTTATATCTATATAATATCACAGCAAGTATAAAATTTCAATATAAATTATCAAAAAATTTAAATAGCTAGAGTTACTTAAAGTTCTTTAAGTTTATCTTTAAGTAT
The DNA here is from genome assembly GCA_900555365.1 of uncultured Bacillota bacterium. Taxonomy (GTDB): domain Bacteria; phylum Bacillota; class Clostridia; order Christensenellales; family UBA1242; genus Caccovivens. The sequence goes on along the minus strand of USKO01000055.1, from coordinate 1,386 downwards.
ATGGTACCTCTTCTTATCAAAATCTATAACTTTTTCTTTTTTTAACTTGTTAAGCTCGCTTGAAAGAGCGCTCCGATCAACCGATAGATAATTGGCAAGCTCAGTCTTGTTATATGGAATGTCAAAATATGACGAGTTATTCTGCCTGCTTTGACTATACAAGTAATTAAGCACCTTTTCCCTGATTGTCTTTTTTGACATATATGAAATCTTCTCAAGCAAGGTAAAATTTCGCTCTGCCATCATGGTCATGAGTTTCCCCAGAAGTAAAATATGTCTTTTGCATCTGTTTTCACATGGTTTGCAAAGTCTATGCCTGCTCAAAATTGCCACGCTCGTCTTTTCAGTCGCTATCAAATCATAGCTATATGTACTCTCTCCTGCAAATGCCCCCTCAATTGCAAAGACATCTCCGCTTTTCAATTTCATAAGAATTGACAGATCGCCATTAGAATCATAATTTTCAACAAGAGCACCCCCTTTTATAATCAAAATTATACTTTCGAGAGGGGCTCCCGCCTCAACAATGACAGAATTTTTGACAAAATTTTTTATCCTGATATTAAAGCAATGTGCCATGGCTAGTATGTCATTTTCGCTTACATCGCTAAATATGGACAGCCCCTGAAAATCATTAAATAATTCCATAAAATTTCTCCAAAATGTTGTAAAAACAACAATATTTATACAGAAAGTGTAGTATAATTCCCCTAGAAAGTCAAATATTTGTCTAAATTTTTCAAAAACGACATATATTTAGACATGTGCAATGGAGGAGGAAAAACATGAAAATTATCAAGCGTAACGGTCAAGAAATGCCATTTGATAGCAGCAAAATCAAGAATGCTATAACTAAGGCCAACCTTTCTATCGACGACCTATCAAAAAGACTTAGCGAAAGCCAAATTGACAGCATTGTAAAGAATGTATCGGGCGAATGCGAGGCAATGGGACGAGCTGTAGGCGTTGAAGAAATCCAAGATTTTGTTGAATATGGCATTATGGGTGAAGGCGCTTTTGAGGTCGCTAAAAATTACATTACCTACAGATATATTAGACAGCTTGCAAGACAAGTCAATACAACAGATAAACAAATTTTTTCACTTATTGACTGTCAAAATGAAGAGGTAAAACAAGAAAACAGCAATAAAAATCCTACTGTCAATAGTGTACAGAGAGACTATATGGCTGGAGAAGTTAGCAAAGACCTTACCAAGAGATTTTTGCTTCCAGAGCACATTTGGAATGCTCACGCTGAAGGCATAATCCACTTCCATGATGCCGACTATTTTGCTCAGCGTATGCACAACTGTGACCTTGTCAATCTTGAAGATATGCTTCAAAATGGCACTGTCATTTCAAATACTTTGATTGAAAAACCACACT
>USKO01000054.1 GCA_900555365.1 uncultured Bacillota bacterium | reverse complement strand
TATAAATTCTTCAAGTGAAAGCTGCTCGCTTCTTTTCTTTAAATCTTCACCAAAAATTGAGAGCAGTTTGTCCTTGAGCATAGGATAGGCGTGATTCAAATTATTTTGCAAGGTCTTTCTTCTCATTGAAAAACATGCTTGCAAAAAACGATAAAATTTTTGTCCGTCGATATCGGGATATTTATTTGTCAGTTCTATATGGACAATCGCTGAATCAACTTTTGGAATTGGCAAGAACATCTTTTTATCGACATAGCGTGTGATTTGAGCCTTTCCATAAAATTCAATCATAATTGCAAGTAAGCCGTAATCATCTTCTCCCTGCTTTGCCCCCATGCGTTTTGCCACTTCCTTCTGAACCATGACAGTCAAACTCTCCACCTTCTTAGAGTTATTTAAAAATTTAAATATTAGAGGAGAAGTAATGTAATAAGGCAAATTTGCAACTATTTTATACTTGCCGTCAAAATGATCTTCTATACTAGGGAGCGGCTCTTTCAATGCATCTTTAAAAATAAAGGTGGTATTTTTTAATTTCAAGCCTTCTAAAGTGCTTTTAAGTTCAGTGTCAATCTCATAGCTTATAACTTTCCCAGCGCGCTCGTCCAAAACTCCTGTCAGACTTCCTTGTCCTGCCCCAATTTCTAGGACACTATCTGCTTTGGTAATTTGTGCGTCATTTACCATTGCTGTCAACAAATTTTTATCGCTAATAAAATTTTGTCCAAACTTCTTTTTGAAATTGTGTTTCATATTTTAAGTAGCCTCCTTGTATTCTCTCGTACTATTAAGGCAAGCTCTTCAACCTCCATCTCCTTTAAATGCGCAAGATTTTCAGCTATCGTTGGAATAAAACTTGGCTCATTTATTTGTCCTCTATAGGGATGAGGAGCAAGATATGGACAGTCGGTTTCAAATAAAATCATCTCGTTTGGCACACTTTTAAGTGTTTCTTTTAGCGAAAGAGCATTCTTAAATGTCGAAACTCCTCCTACCGAAATATATATTCCAAGCTTAAGAAGCTCCTTTGCTATTTCTTTGCTGCCACTATAGCAATGCATTGCTGCGCCGTATTTAATTGCAGCCTTCTCCTCTTTTAAAAGATCAAGCATGGCGCCATATGCTTCTCTACAGTGCAAGATCACTGGCAGTTTTAGCTCATAGGCAAGATGAAGCTGCTCTTTTAAAACATTCTGTTGACTTTCTCTATCGGGCATCCCGTCGGTAAACTGCAGTCCTATTTCGCCTATTGCAACAACCTTATTTTGCGTTGCAAGAGAAGCTAGCTGGTTACACAAAGTCTTGTCCCAATCATATATATACTCAGGATAAATGCCAATGCTCGAATAAACCTCATCGAACTGGGCTGCTAGCCTAGTGCTTTCTATTGACGAGCGCAGGTCAACTGAAGATGTGACAATCTTCTCAACACCCATCTCTTTTGATCGCTTTATCACTTGGTCAATTTTTCCATCAAATGCTTTATCAGTTAAGTGTGCGTGCGTATCGACAAACATATATTCTCCTTGTGATTTATTTTAAACATAAAAGCAGGTTTTGTCAATTTAATTGTTCTTTTAATCATAACGCTTTTATTTTCAAAATAAATTACTATCTTTGGCAAGAAAGGAATATTATACACTATGAACAAAATTTGGTTTATGATGATTGTGGGATCTCTATGCTTTCTGCTTTGGAGCGACCCTTCTTTAGTTCTAAATTCTATGATTGACGCAGCCGCAGACGCCTTTTCTCTCAGCCTAGAGCTGTGCGCCGTCTATGCAGTTTGGCTTGGCGTGCTTGAAATCTGCAAGGTGTGCAGGAGGAAGGGGTGTACCGAGCTTGGGATCGTTGAGGCTAGCGGACTAAGCGATAAACTTGCAAGGGCTTTAAGACCTATCATTAAAAAATTATTTAAAATAGACGATAAAGAAGCTGAAAAAATGATTGCACTCAATATGTCAGCAAACATGCTTGGACTTGGCAACGCTGCAACTCCAATGGGCATTAATGCTATGAAAAGACTAGATGATGGTAGCGGCACAGCAACTCCTGCCATGATTATGCTAATTGTACTCAATTCAACCTCTATCCAGCTTTTACCCACCACCGTGATTGGTCTTCGAGCAAGCGCCGGCTCTTCTTCTCCTTCAGATATAATTTTGCCCACCCTGTTAGCCACTATTTGCACCTGCACACTTGGAATTGTCTTAGTAAAGTTTTGTCATAAACTTTTTAGGAGGAAGAAAAAATGAGCGCATACATTCTTCCTATCCTGTTCATTGCACTATTTTGCTATGCTAAATACAAAAAGGTAAACTGCTATGACACTTTTGTAAAGGGTGCTAAAAAGTCTATTCCACTTGTAGTTAATATTTTCCCATATATTGCCGCTATTATGATTGCAGTGGCGTTGCTTAGGGCAAGTGGAATCACCACTCTTTTAGCACAGCTTTTGTCGCCTATTTTTAATGCTCTTGGCATTCCAACAGAACTTATAGAGTTAGTATTACTAAGACCTTTTACCGGCTCTGGCAGCTTTGCTCTCCTTGACAGTGTGCTAACCACCTACGGCGCAGACTCCTATATTTCAAGATGCGCTTGTGTAATTCTTGGATGCAGCGAGACTATTTTTTATGTCACAACTGTGTATATTTCTCAAACAAAGGTCAAAAGGCTTTTATATGCTATTCCTATTGCACTAGTTTGTTCTCTAGTAGGCTCTGTGGTCGCATGCCTACTTTGTAGAATCATGTAGCTTGTCTTGCCTCTTAAACATCTAAATACATTTTCCCCTCTTTAATTTATATAGCAATTGTCTTTTTGCATCTTGACTATATACTTTTAATCTCTTAAATTAAATATATAAACAAGCATGTAGCCTTTTTATCAACAAAAACTGTCATTTATAGCTTTGGATTTCAATAATTGTAATATTTGAAGCTACAGATTGAAAAAAAAGACGAAGAGTTTTCAAATCTTCTCTATCATATTTTTTTGCAAGGCAGATAGCTAGGCTTCCAGCAAGAGAGATGAGCTCCTCTCCGCTGATTTCAAGCTTTTGTTTATCATTTTTCATATTCATATTTATTCTTTTTTAATAAAAAAGTGTGCTTCCTTGCACACTTAAAATTTAACTTTTAATCGGTTTTTAATTTCTTCTTCTCCTAGAATATCAATGATATTGAAAAGCGTTGGAGAATTTTTTCTTCCAGTTATAGCCACTCTTATAAATTCACAAGCTTTTGCAGTATTGCCTTTAAAGCTTTCTGGATTTTGCTTGTATTGTTTATTGTCGATAGCATAACCTAGGCGCTGGGCTAACATTTTTACATCATTGAACCACTCTTCATTGCTATTTGGCTGTTCAAAAGATAAAAGATATTCTTTTATTAGCTCGTTTGCCTTTTCTCTATCTTGTTCGTCTAATTCAAATTCGGTAGGACGATTGAAAATATAGCTAAAATATTCTTTCATCATACTATAATTATAGATATCTTTTCTTGGCTTTAGCTGTCCATCTCTATCCATCTGGCAGAGCTTTATAAACTTTTCACTATTGCTCTTCAATATCTTTGCAAGAGGAATGTCATATTTTTCAGCATAAGCAAGCCAATTTTGATAAAGTTGCAACCCTGTTTGCTTTGCTATTATATTTTTTGATATATCATTGAGTTTAACAATGTCAAATATTGGTGCTACTGTAGTGATTTGATTGACATCAAATTTAAAATCTTGCCAAGGTAGCTCTGGGTTATTTTTACGCCAAATTTCAAAACCAGAATTGATCATGTTTAGTAAATATTCAAGCAGACTTTCTTTAGGATAGCCATTTTCGCTAAAGTACTGCATATTTGATTCTGGATCATATCTCTTTGATATTTTGCGTCTATTTCCATTTTCATTTAATTTATAGATCAATGGATTGTGGCAATATGCAATTCGCTTAAAGCCGAGTGCGTCAAAAAGCTCTAAATGCGCTGGAGTTGAAGAAATATATTTCTAACTGATAAGTTAATGAAGAAATATATGAGTCATCTCTTGTAACAGTAGTAACTCTCATATAATGGTCATCACACACATGCGCAAATGCATAAGGAGGAGTGCCATCACTCTTTAAAAGCACAAAATCTTTTGCATTTTCCTTTGCCTCAAGCTCACCTTTGATTAAGTCATAAAACTTAATTCTTTCATTTCCTTTGTTTTGCGTTCTAAGTCTTATGGCAAAGCTTTCGCCGTTGTCAAGGCGTTTTTTTACTTCTTCAAAAGACAAATCACGACAAGGATCATACTCCTTCTCGTCATCATTGACAAATTTCTCTTCTCTTAACTTTAATACATCTTCTTTATTCACGTTCATCACCTGATTCATTTCTATCACAAATCATCTTACAATGAAACAGTTTTCATATGTATAGAAACAAACGTTCTCTTATTCTTGTTTATTGATAGAATTGAGTGAACTAAAAGTTCAATCATTCACCTGATGATAAATAATCGCATAAAGATTACTTAACACATACTGAAAAGCTAATTGTGAATAGAATGTACTAATTCTATTCTCTTTCTCACAATCAGGAATCATAATCAAATCATCACAATAAGCCATTAATGAATTCTTCTTATTCGCAGTAATAAGTCCAATTCTCACATGATTCCTGCTCAATGTCTGTACACACTCTAGAAGTCTTTCCTGTCCTCTATAACTGATAATAAGTGCATAATCATCCTTGTTCATACGTTTAGAAATATGTCTCTCTTCTCCAAATTGAGTCGCAAGAGTAGGGAATATATTCACCTTTACAAGCTTATTCGTAAAATTAATCACTGTAGTTTGTGTATCCCCATAACTAAACAAAAAGATACGTTTCTTATGAATAATCTCATGTGCTATAGACTTGAGTACATCTATATCTAGACTTGAATACACCTGCTTAATACTCTCCTGATACAAAGAAAACATATTCTTCATA
>USKO01000053.1 GCA_900555365.1 uncultured Bacillota bacterium | reverse complement strand
AGAGCAGCAAAAGATGAAGAAGAGGAAGAAGAGAAAGACGAAGAAGAGGAAGAAGATGGTTTCGGCGAAGATACTGGCGATGGCTTCGGTGATGATGTTTTTTATGGAGATGATACAGATACTACAACAGATGAAGAGGCAGCTGAATTTGAACAAGAGTCTAGAAATCTTGAAAAAGAGCAATGGCAAAAGCTAAAACAAAATGTTAGTAAAGCAGCAGGTCCTCAAAAAACAACTGTTAGAGTTGCAGCAAAACGAAAAAATGCTAAAGGGCAAAAATTTAATGTGGCAATTGCAAGAAAAAATGCACTTGTAAAAGGTATGGCGCCAAGAGCTGAAGGTATCTGTCCAGTTTGTCACAAAAGGTCAATTTTTAAAAGTTATAGACCAATGGACTTGGCAATATTTACTGGCGGCGTTATGTTTATCACTGCTGGCTCTTCAAGAGTTTCAACTTTTTATTGTATGAATAGAAATTGTAGAGTAAGTTATTGGAAAAACTGGTGTTTCCGTTGCGGTGGTGATCACTGGGTTGGCGGAAAAGCCCCTTGGAAGCGAATTGCTAGCGTAGATATGTAACTCATTGTATAAGCCTAGCGCTGTTATTAAATGAATGAAAATTTTGTAAAGCTGCATAGTTGCAGCTTTCAGACTGTTGAAAAACGGCGCGACCGAAAAATTCAAAGGATTTTTCTTGCGGTGTTTACTGAAAAAAGCCTAAAAACAGTCATTTAGGGATACTAAACTCCTGCTTTTAGGCATTTTTCGAGCCTTGCCTCGCTTGTTTTTGAACAGTCTGATTTATTTGTCTAAAAGCTAAAGCTGCATAGTTGCAGCTTTTTTTATAAACTTGAAATTAAGCATAATAAAAATTAGTTTTACTTTGAAAAGATTTTGTGTTATTATATCTATATGCTACTTGAAGATGTTATTATTAATTCGAGTGATTTCAAAACACTTAGTCAAGAGATAAAATTATCTAAGATTGGCAGGTCAATGCTTTTAATTTGCAAAGACAGCGATTATGCTTTTGAATTTGCAAAATTTTTGTCGCTAGCTTATCTTGGCAATGGTGAAGTTAGCCGTGATGAAAACTATATAAAATTAATGGCGCTTTCACATCCTGACATTAAAATCTATCCTATTAAGGACAAGCTTTTTGTTGCTGACAGCCAGGAGATTGCGCTCGAAAGCTTTGTCAAGCCTATATTTGCTGAGAAAAAGATATTTATAATCAAAAATATCGACAATTCTATGGAAGCGGCACAAAATAAATTGTTGAAGACCTTAGAAGAGCCACCTAAAGATGTGATTTTTATTCTAACTTGCAACAATATCAATTTAGTTTTGCCAACTATTCGCTCAAGATGTCAAAAAGAGGAGTTGTCAAAGCTCCCGACAAGCGTTATTGAAAGTTTCTTAAATAACAAGACCATGGCTGAAGCTATAGCTGCTATCAGTGATGGATTTCCAGGAAAAGCGATTAAACTCGACAAAATGAAAAATTTTGAGGAAATTTTCAACCTTTCGCTTTCACTTTTGACCACGCTTGAAAACAGCAAACAGGTTATATCATATTCCAAGCAAATATTGGCATACAAAGATAATATCAACCTTATCTTTGAAATTTTGTCATTGGCACTTGAAGATATGCTGGCAATCAAAGCGGGCAAAACCAATCTTGTTAGACTTAAAAATTATGAGGTCCAGCTTAAAGACAAGCTTGAAAATTATACAGCAAGAGCTATGTGCGAAATTCAAAAACTTTTGGATGAGGCAAGCCGTCATATTGCCTACAACACAAATATAACACTTGTGATTGAAAATTTATTACTTGACATATTGGAGGTTAAATATATATGCAAATAGAAGTTGTTACAGCTAAATTCCGAGGAGGATGTCATGGTTATTATTTCAGCCCGAACGGTCACCAGCTGCATCTAGGCGACAAGGTAATCGTTGAAACTGAAAAGGGAAAAGATATTGTTACCATATCAAAAGAGGCAGAATTGATCGATGCGAGCCAGCTTGCAGAGCCACTTAAAAATGTTTTAAAAGTAGCAAGTAAACATGAAATTCAAGAGGGAGAAGAGAATTTTAAAAAGGCGCAAAGTCTGCTCCCAGAAATCAAAACTATAGTAAAAGAGGAAAATCTTCCTATGAAAGTTATTTCGGTGGAGGCAAACTACAATTTCTCAAGACTTTCAGTTCTCTTTACTGCAGAAGATCGTGTTGATTTCCGCGATCTTGTTAAGATGCTTGCCGAAAAGTATAAAGTTAGAATTGAGCTAAGGCAAATTGGACCGCGCGATGCGACCAGAATACTTGGCGGTTTAGGTCCTTGCGGACAAGTATGCTGTTGTCACAAAGGCTTTGGTATAAATGACCATATTTCTATCAAAATGGCAAAAAACCAAGGACTTAGCTTAAATCCTAATTCTATCAGCGGGCTCTGTGGCAAAATGCTCTGTTGCCTCGCCTATGAAAACGAGTACTACGCACAAACACTCAAAGAAATGCCAAAACAGGGCAGTATGGTTTGGACAAAAGATGGAGAGGGTAAGGTCGTCTATAATGATATACTTAAAAAAACAGTTTCTGTTAAATATCAAACTGAAACAACAAGCGAGATAATAGAATATCCTCTCAGTGAGATTAATTTTATCAAATAGGAGGGCGCTATGGCGGTAGTTTTAGAGGAAGGCGAAAAAATTGAAGATTTGCAGTGCAAGGGTCTTAAAATCATTCAAAATAAAAATTTTTATACTTTTACTTCAGATTCGGTGATCTTAGCAAATTTTATCAACCTAAAAAAGACCGACAGGTGTGTTGAAATTGGAACGGGATGCGGCGTTATTCCTGTTCTTGTCAGCGCCAAAACCTCCTTTGATAAAATCTATGCTTTTGAACTTCAAAACGAAATGGCTAGACTTGCAGAAAAAAATGTCTTGCTCAATAAACTTGAAGATAAAGTTTCTATCATTTGTGACGATGTACGAAATTTCAATCAATATTTTCAAAGAGAATATTTTGATGTGGTTTTTTCCAATCCGCCATATATGTTAAATAGCGGGCACAATAAAAATACAGTTCGAAGCAGTGCAAGACATGATCAAACTCTTCCAATAGAAGATTTATGCAAAACCGCTTTTAGTTTGCTCAAATTTGGTGGCAAGTTTTATGTCGTCTACTCAGCTGCGCGATCGTGCGAGCTTATACATACTTTAATTGAAAATAATCTTGAGCCCAAGCGTATGTTCTTTACTGAAAATGGCAAAGGAAAGGTTATACTTGTAATCATAGAAGCTGTAAAAGGGGGCAAACATGGCGTGGAAGTACTCCCTAGTCTTGTTACAAATGATAAGAGCGGAGAGTATATAAAAACTCTGCAGACAAAATATTTTGCAAAAAGCAGTTTTTTGGAGTAAAAAGTGGATAATATTAAGGTTATCACAGATAAAGATAGTCTATCTTTACAAAATATTGAAGAATTCAAAGCAATGCTTCATCGGTGTGAATATGCCTACACTGATGACTTAAATGAATATATTGACTTTGCGAATGGCAAATGTTTAATAGCCTCTTTTGACTACCAAAATCAGATGAATGGCTTTGCAACTTTGGAGGACGAGTTTGACCAGTTGTATATAAGCCTAGTTTTTGTAGACAGCCTCTTTAGGCACAAGGGTATAGCTTCAGCTCTTCTTGACAAAGTAAAAGAATATGCAAAAGATAGAGGTTTTGAAAAGATTTATCTGATTGTAAATAGAAAAAATAATAATGCATATAATTTATATCAAAAAAAAGATTATATTAGTATGAAATCTAATGATAATTATCTGTCTTGTTTTATGTATAAATATGTGGACGATAATTTGCAAACAATAGGGCAATTTATCAGCGAATGTTGTGAATTTGACGAGCAAGGATTTTTAACCTCTGTCAATAAAACCAAAAGCCTTGACTTTGCTTTAAAAAATGGAATTGATATCAATAGCATTCTAAAAAGCAAACATTTATATAGCTGCATGAAGATTTTATCAATTCTTAGAAAAGAGGACTTAACTGAAAGTGTAATTTATTATTTTGACCACATAGCTAGCAATACCGATTATGAAGATTTTTGTAGTAAAAAACTTGGTGAGCTTTTTCCCGGTCTTTCAAATTGCAACAGAGAAGATTTTAAGAATGCTCATATACCGCTAGGTGCTTTCTATTGTTATGAGCAAGACAAAGAGCTAGGCAAAATTGATTTTGACAAACAAAGCATAGAAAGTTTTTTTGAAAATAAAATTTAAAAGCGACATATATTGTTTTAGGAAAAGTTTTTCCTTGAGGCAAAAATGTCGCTGTTTTTTATTCTCTCGCAGATTTTTGGTTTTGTGGCTTTGCTGCTTGTATGCCTTTCATATTACTTTGACAACAAAAAATCTTTTTTAGCTTATCAAATAATAGGCAACATCTTCTATTCAGCCTCTTTTTTAACTTTAAATGTTTTTGTCGGTGGAATTAATACCATCATTTCAACTATAAGAGTCGCCGTGCTCTATTTCTTTGAACGCAAAGATAAAAAACCGCCCCTTCTTCTCTACATAACATTTGCCTTGCTTTATCTCTATAGCGGCGTTATATTTTTTCAAGACGGACTTGATATATTGGCAATAGTCGCTTACGAAATTTTTAATATTGCTATGTTTGCAAGAAAAATTGAGCTGACTAGAATTTTAATGGTGCTTCCTAATTTCATCATTGTCATATACAATATTTTGAATTTTACTTTTACAAATGCCATCTTAGATTGTGTGGAAATAATTGTACTAATATTTGCCATTTTCAAATTTGGCTTAAAAAATAAACGCGAAATATGGTATTTATTGTGAAAAATACACTTCTTTTGTTGAAATTACAGAAAGTAAAATATTTTTCCTCTTTTTTCACATTTTAAGAAGAGGAGGTTAATCATGAAAAAATCATTTTTAATTATTAAATGGTCATTATTTTTATCATATTCTTCAGTTATGAATAATGCATCACATTTATCGACCATAG
>USKO01000052.1 GCA_900555365.1 uncultured Bacillota bacterium | reverse complement strand
TTTTCAATATAATTTAATTCACATCTAGGACATCTGATATAGACTGGTTTTTTCATTTCAATCTCCTTATTGTTATATAAATTTTCTTTATCACATTATACAAATATATATAATAAAAGTCTATTATTTTTAACAAATTTTTTAAGTATTTTGACAAGTCTTTTTATTTAAATTTTCCTCTGCTTGGCTGCTACGCAAATAAAGCGCATTTAAATTGTTTTCATCGGTAAACTGACCCTTTTCAGCTTTGGACAAAGCGAGATTTAATAGATCTTCCGCGCTTAACTCCACCTGTTTGTCACTGAGTCCTTCCTCTTTTAATGAAACTTTCACGCACTGCAAATTGTCAAATTCTTTTTGAGAAATTACTCGCGCATCTCCGATTTTATTGCCCTCGCTATCATAATCACAAATATAATATAACCCGCTTAGAGCATTTATTACACAAACAAAGTTATTTTTTACCTTTTCACTTTTAATATACGCCTCTGCCATTAAATCAAAAGTTGTAAGCGACACAATCTTCTCTTTGCCGTCCATGACAAAACCTTTAACAAGAGCTATTGCAATTCTTATTCCAGTGAAAGAACCAGGGCCCACAACAACGCCATAGCAGTCGTTGTCTGCTAATGGCAATCCAAGCTCCTGTAAAAGAGTATCAAGCTCCTTCAATATATTTTCAGCGTGCTTGCAATTGCTGTCAAGCTCTCTAAAGCCTTGCTTGCCATTTATACTGACTGCAATAAGTGCTTTTTTTGTAGATGATGAAATTGCTATCATTGAACACTTCCCACTGTGATTTTTCGTTTATTATCATCAATTTTTTGAATCTCTATTTCTATATGTGGACACTTGATTAAACCTTCAACATTTTCAGGCCATCCGACAAAAACCACCCCGTCAAGTGAGTTTAAATCAAAGTATTCATCAAAGCCAAGCTCCTGAGCTTCCTCTAGAGATGTAAAACGATACATATCAAAATGATAAACAGTAAACTCCCCACCCTCATAGACATTTAAGAGTGTGAATGTTGGACTAGTGACTAAAGCGCTACATCCAAGGCCTTTGACAAAGCCTTTAACAAAGTGAGTTTTTCCCGCGCCTAAATCGCCTTTTAAAGTAAATATCACGCTTCTTTTTACTGTTTTTGCAAGTTTTTCGCCAACAAGCATTGTCTGCTGCGGTGACGAAGTTTCAACTGAAAAAATTTTATCCATATTTTATCCTACTAGCCTAAATAGCCTTTTCTTCCTTTTTTCTTTTTAACAATGTTATTATATATAATAATTCCTATTATAGCAAATAAAATGCCAAGAATTATACCAACAATTGTATCAGTAAGATAGTGCACTCCTAGCACCATCCTTGAAAACGCAACAAGCACTGCAAATAAGGTGCAACTAATTCCACCCAAGATCTTTGTAGAAAGATGTTTAGATGAGGTTAAAATCAAATAAAAGATAAAAGTTGCAAACACCCCAGCACTTAGACTGTGACCTGAAGGCATGCTATAACCGCTGGCATCGCCATAATTGATGATTGTTTCATATGTTACAAAAGGACGATCACGCATTATAATTGCCTTTAAAATTTTATTTATAACTGAAGCTACTATAAATGTTATCAAAAAAGCATAACTAAGTGAGCGTTTCTTGAAAAACAAAATGACAAAAACTATAATCGCCCCTAGAATACTTCCAAAGAGTGTTATGATTTGAAATAGTCTTATAAAGCCCACACTTGCATTTGTCTGCAAAAATTCGATGATATCCGCTTCAAACTTCATACACTTATATTGTAACAAATTATGCGAAAAAAAACAACAGAATTGAAATTTCTGTCATTTTTTATTTATTTAAGTTTACTGATGCTGTAGCCATCCTCAATTTCAAAGATCTCGGTTTGATAATCTTGGTCAAGTTTAAGTCTATCTAGAAACTTTCGCATATTAACAACCATAGACCTGTGTTTGTGAGGGATTTCTCCCTGCAACTTTACCATGCCTTGCAGAAGAACATTGTCCGCAAATAGGACACCGCCGCTGCCTAGAAGCGATTTTATATCATCATAATAGTGAATATATTGCCCTTTAGCTCCATCTAAAAATATCAAATCATACTTTTCGCGCTTTTTGGCAAGCGATGAAAGAATTTCCTTCGCATCACCTTCTATAAGCTCTATTCTTTCTGCTTGGCAATATTTTTGAAAATTTTCTCTTGCCACTGATATTCGATTTGCATCCTTTTCTATGGTTGTAAGCATACAATCGCAGCTGTCAAGTATCAATAGACCGCTATAACCTATAGCCGTACCTATTTCTAGAACTTTTCGCGGATTAACCTCTTTGCAAAGATTTACTAACGCTTCTGCTGTTTGATCTCGAATTATTGGAATATGCTGCAGTTTGGCAATTTCTTTTATCTCTTCCATTTTTAATTCCTTATATTAATCAAGTGAAACTATGGTTAAGATCATAGGACGCCTTTTCGTTCTTTTAAATATGAAGTTTGAAATATTTCTTCGCAGTGATGCCCTAATTACTGAAGGCTCAACGCCTCTTAAATCGCTTTCTTTAAGCGATGCAATTATACAAGCCTTTGCATCCTGTACAAAACTCTCCTGCTCGTCAGCATATACCACACCTCTTGTGATAATAAAAGGATCTCCTATGACTTCACCGGCAACATTGTTAATATTCACACAAACAACACATATGCCGTCTTCAGCAAGCTGTTTTCGCTCTCTAAGAACATTGCTGTCCATATCTCCAATTCCCATTCCATCAACAAGGCGTTGACCGGCTTTGACAAATCCAACTGGCTTCATTGAGTTTGCAGTAAGCTCAACTTGCATGCCGATGGTTGGAAGAATGATATTTCGCTCATCCATCCCAAGCCGCATAGCAAGCTCTTTATGTGTCTTCAAATGTCTAAATTCACCATGAACTGGCATGAAAAACTTAGGCTTTACAAGACTATGCATAAGTTTTAGCTCCTCTTGACATGCATGACCTGAAGTGTGCACATCTGCAAGTTCATCATATATAACATCAGCGCCAAGTTTATAAAGCGCGTTTATGACATTGTATACATTCTTTTCATTGCCTGGAATTGGCGATGCTGACAAGATTACAAGGTCATTTTCACGGATTTTTACAGTCTTAAATTCTCCTGCTGCCATTCTTGTTAAGGCGCTCATAGGTTCGCCTTGGCTTCCTGTAGTCATGATAAGAACTTCACTGTCAGAGTATTTATCAAGCTTTTCAATGTCTATAATATTTTCACGGTTGAAGCTTAATTCACCAATCTTCATCGCAACTTCGCTGACATTTATCATACTTCGTCCAGTAAAGGCAATCTTTCTTTTATATTTTTCAGCAATATCCATAATTTGCTGCATTCTATGAATATTTGATGCAAAAGTAGCAACTATGATACGATTGTTTGGATGATTTTTTATAATTTCGTCAAGTGTCCGTCCAACGCTTTTTTCGCTCATTGAATATCCTTTTCGACAAACGTTTGTGCTTTCGCATAGAAGCAAGCTTGCTCCCTTCCTTCCTATTTCTCCTAGTCTTGGCAAATCTGTCATTTCTCCATCGATTGGCTCATAATCGATTTTAAAGTCACCTGTATGGACAACAGTTCCAACTGGCGTCGTTATAGATAAGGCGAGAGCTCCTGCTATCGAATGGCTGACTTTTATAAATTCAATGACAAATGAGCCTAATTTTAATACATTCTTAGGTTTTACCGCCACCGCTTTATATTTGATGTTATCATATTCTTTCATCTTATTTTCAACAAGAGCAAGCGTCAATCTTGTTCCATAAATTGGCACTCTGATCTGTTGCAATAAGAAAGGAACGGCTCCAATGTGATCCTCATGGCCGTGTGTCAAGAGAAGCGCCTTGATCTTGTCCTTATTTTCTATTAAATAGGACATATCAGGTATGACAATATCTACTCCTGGCAAGTCTTCGTCTGGGAAAGTAAGTCCTGCATCAATGATTATGATTTCATCGTTGTATTCAAGAGCGGTCATATTTTTACCTATCTCACCTACTCCCCCTAAAAAAGTAATTTTTAATTTATTGTTCATATGTTAGTCTCCTTAAAATTTATAAATTTACCTTTTATCTTTTTAAATCAAGATAAAAGATTTTAACCAAAATAAAAATAAATATAATACTATATAAGTACACTCAAGTTTGCAACAAGAAAAAGTTAACCTTGCAAGGCAAACATATTTAAATCATTAAAATAATCATCTTTAGTAAGATGTTTAAATCAAATATTTGGCGTCCTCAATTTTATCTACTTCTTCAAGACGCTTTGGAGAAAGTATGGTGTCATTATCCACATAGAATCTCATACCTTGGCTAGAGAAGAACATAACCATTTCAAAGATATGAAGAAGTGGACTGATAAGTGGCAAAATTATTATGATTGCATAAAGACCAAGTACTACAGAAAGTACTATTGCTAAGAGAAAGATAATAAACGATGTTGAAAATACTCTAGCGCCTCTTCTTAGAACTGCACGCATTCCAATCCTGTAAGATTTGCAAACATTTTGATTGTAAACAACTTTTGCTGGTGCCCATCCCGCATTAAAAGTCTCCTTGAATGCCATTAAAAGTGCTGGAACAATTACAAAAACAAATGGCATTATATAGTCAAAAATAGCATTATCAATTCTGGTAAGACCAATCATGCTTGCCACTATAATGGCATTGAAAGGAATAGCATAAAGCACTTTAAGAGATGAATATGCCAAAGATGATTTCAAAGTCTTAAGTAGCGAGCCAGTGAAGCTTTGTTTTTGACATGCAGACATATAACCATACATCATTTCGCAAGTAACCATTTTACCAACATTTAAAAATAAAGGTAAAACATAGAAAGATAAGATACAAAAATATATACCAAGTCCTACATTATATAAGAAAAGTTCTCTAAAAAATATAATTGCAAGATTGCCTACCGCTGTCAAGCCTTCAGCTATAGATGAGCCGTAAAGCGTTCCACTTTTAAAAATGTCTTCTATTCCAGACTGATTGATAGCTAAATTTGCAATGTCAATAAAGGTATTATAAAAAATGGCGAGAAGTCCCACATAAACGCCTATGCAAATAATATGATAAAGAAGAAGTTTCCATACTTTATCAAAGTTGGCACATAACAATTTGATAGAATTTT